>WGEI01000495.1 GCA_015492875.1 Anaerolineae bacterium
GTTCATACCATGCGCCGCGCTCCAATGTGCCCAGCCCCAGCTGGCCAATATGCGTACGGACAAGCCGCTTCACGGGATGGCCGAGCATCGCTGCCACGCGCCGAATTTGCCGCTTTTTACCCTCTGTCAAAACTACCCGCAGAATGGTCGTCTCGTGGGTGCGCCCCAGTATCCTCACTGAACAACGTGCAGTGCGCCCTTCCGGCAGCCAGACGCCAGCTTCCCACCGCTCCACTGTTTCATCAGTGACGCGCCCATAAACCTCTACCTTATACGTTTTGGTGTGCTCATAACGCGGATGCGCCAGTTGATTGGCTAATTCACCGTCATTGGTGAGAACCATTAAACCTTCGCTTTCCGCATCCAAACGCCCAATGGTAAATAGATGCCCCTCTACCGGGACAAACTCTCTCACCGTAGGGCGGTCATCTTTGGGGTTACCCGTCTTTACGGAAAGGACGTTGCGCGGTTTGTTGAATACAATATAGAGGCGGCGTTGTTTTTCCGGTCTTATCCTCACACCATCTACTTCGATAATGTCTTTTTCCGGGTCGGCCTTATCACCAATTGAAATGACTTGCCCATTGACCCGAACCCGACCTTGACGGATGATTTCCTCGCAAGCGCGGCGTGAACCAATATCCGCTTGCGCCATTAATTTCTGTACACGTTCTTTCACGGCGTTACCTGTAAACTCGTTGCCGAATGCAACCCACTATTATAAAGGGTGCTCGCTTGCTTTTGCAGATATGGTTTTGGCGAACTTGTAAGAAGTTTCTATATTTTTGGGGCGACACGATACTGTAGTGTGTGGCCAATGAGCAACCGTGTTTGCGCTTGTAAGACTGGCAACGCTACAAAAATAAGGGTCAAAACTGGCAATAACGGGAAACTAATTAACGTCAATATACCCTCTTTGAGGTTCATGGGTTTGGTTCGCGGCGGGCGGACAATGACATCTTGATACCAGAACACCACCGCCAGCAGCACAAAGATAACAAAAGAGAGCTGCAACAAAAGTATCGCGGGGTCTTGAATAATAGCCGCCAAAATGCCGCCAATACCTTTTTCGGGATTTAATGGCAGTAAATCGGGGTTGAGCAATATCGGCAATTGTGAACCAACAGTTAGAATCACCCATCCCGCGCCAGCTAAGAGAATGTCATGGGCGACGCGCAATAATAGTTTGAAGGCCGTCCAGAACTCCATCTCTGGATGTTCCAGCATTTTAGCGATGATATACCCTACCTCTTTACTTCCCCAAGCATGCCGCAACGTTTGTTGGTAGCGATTTTTAATGGCTTCCCATAATGTGTCGCCAGTGGTGGCATGAGCTAAGAATGGCAAGAAAATCGGTTCTAACTGGACTTTCCCCTCTCTGGCGAAGAAGGCTTTAATAAACATATGCCAATCTTCTGCCATCACGTCCGTATCCCAATAACCACTGCTTTCCATCAATTTCATACTTAAAGAATATGATGAAATGGGCATAGGCAACCACCATGGTGCAGCCAGATAAGCCAACTCAAAAGCAGTTGAATAGGTATTCACCAGTCTCATGAGGGGATTAATTTCCCAAATGTTGCCGTGATAGCGGATTGGCGCTTGCCAAAAACGCTCATATCGATTGGGGTTTGTCGCAAAATGATAGGTGAAAGCCGCGAAATATTGGGCATGCCAGTAAGTATCCGCATCCATCGTCGTGACGGTCATATAATCGATATTATAGCCCCGCTCATCGACAAGTTTTCGCTTCACCCACTTAACCGCCCACGCTTCATTAGCAGATTTCCCCCGCATTTCGCCGGGGAGGCCACTCGGATGCACGGTGTAATAAAAATTGGCGAATTGGTGTTTATAAATGCTCCTCAGATGCTCGGCCTTTTCGACACATTCTTCCTCTGTGGCTTCCATCGCTAAAACCACAGTCATTTGTTGTGATGCACAGTGTTGCCGCGCGAGATTGTCCAAAGTGCGCTTCAGAATAGGGAGGGGTTCTTTGTAATTAGGAATGATGACAACGTGATGAACTGCTTCCCATGGAATGGCCGTTTCATCCCGATTGTCTAAATATCGCTGATGCCAATCTATCGCTTCCCATTCGCGGATATAGCGCAACCCCATTGCATTGGCGATACCCGCTAGTAAAAAGCGTATCGCTGAATAAAAGGCAAGAATAGCCGCTATCATTAGAACAAAGCGCGGGAAAGCAACGGCACTTGCAATGCAAAATAGCAA
>WGEI01000496.1 GCA_015492875.1 Anaerolineae bacterium
CCTCTAACGTTGGCGTCGCCCAACATTTAACGGCAGTGGCGGGGTTGTTGTTAGAAAAAGAGATTGACTATCTAGCCAATACTCTCGAAAGCCCACAACGCCCCTTCGCAGCAATTCTTGGTGGGGCTAAAGTTTCTGACAAAATCGGCGTTATCGAAGCGCTGTTGGGTAAAGTTGATTACTTGCTCATTGGCGGCGGAATGGCCAATACATTCTTCAAGGCACAAGGGCACGAAGTGGGCAATTCGCTGGTGGAAGAAGATGCCATCGAAACAGCTGAGCAATTGCTAGCACAAGCAGGCGATAAGCTCGTTTTGCCCGTTGATGCAGTGATTGGTGATGCTTTTGATAACGAGGCCAACCGTCAAACTGTGCGCATTAGCGCTGGTGTGCCCACAGGCTGGGCTATTTATGACATTGGACCAGAAACCGTCAAACTTTATAGTGAAAAACTGAAAAGCGCTAAGACCGTTGTCTGGAATGGGCCGATGGGCGTGTTTGAGATGCCTAATTTTGCAAAAGGCACGTTCGCCATTGCGCAGGCGTTAGCAGACGCCACAGAGCGAGGCGCAGTTAGTATCATCGGCGGTGGGGATAGTGCGGCAGCGGTTGCAGAAGCGGGTTTAGCCGACAAAATCACCCACATTTCCACCGGTGGTGGCGCTAGCTTAGAGCTGCTCGAAGGTAAAACTTTGCCGGGTTTAGCGGCATTAGCAGATAAATGAGCTTATAAACCGGGCGACAGACAGAGGTGATTATGCAACCTTACAGAGCGATTACATAGAATTTACGCCTGCTTTACACTTTTTGATTGTGTAGGGCGATAGGCGTGCACTATAATCACTCTGATAGGTGTAACACATACCGGAGCATGTGACTATGGCATGGCAGGCAGGTGAAAATGTTGGACCATACCGCATCGTCGGCCAATTGGGGCAAGGCGGGATGGCAACGGTATATAAGGCTTATCATCCACAGTTAGACCGCTATGTCGCCATCAAAGTGATGCACGAGGCATTTCAGGAAGATGATGCCTTCATCGCGCGCTTTGAACGCGAAGCGAAGATTGTCGCCCGGCTAGAACACCCTCATATCGTGCCTGTATATGGTTATGACCGCTATGAAGGACAGCCATATTTGGTTATGAAGTATATTGAGGGAAAGACGCTGAAGCGTTTTCTCAAAAATGGCCCGTTACCGTTGGAAGAGATTTTACGCATCATGACCGCCGTAGCCGATGCCTTGAACTATGCGCATAAACAAGGTGTGCTACACCGCGACATTAAACCTTCCAATATCATGATTGCTGATGATGGCACACCTTACTTAACGGATTTTGGACTAGCGCGCATTGCACAAGCTGGAGAATCCACGCTAAGCCAAGATATGCTATTGGGGACGCCTCATTATATTTCGCCAGAACAAGCGCGTGGTGAGCAAAACTTGGATGGGCGTACTGACATTTACTCATTTGGCATTGTGCTTTATGAGCTAGTGGTGGGGCGCGTGCCATTCAGTGCTGATACGCCTTATGCCATCATCCATGACCATATTTATACGCCTCTTCCCTTGCCTACTCGTGTTAATCCCAACATTCCTGAAGCGGTTGAAACTGTTTTACTAAAAGCGTTAGCAAAATCGCCTAAAGACCGTTTTGAAAATGCTAACGCCTTGATGCAGGCTTTTAAGAAAGCTGTCGAAACTTCGAATTTGACTGAGTTGGACATTGACCGCGTGCGAGCGGCTGAAATTTCGTTGGCGAAGCTGCGGGAAGAAACCAATAAAGAGATAGAAGCTGGCTACCGCACGCTTACTCCATCACCTATTCCAGCCGCATATGCCACACCCATTCCAATGCAAACACAGCTCGAATACTTGCCATATAAACACGGCAAAAAATGGCTATTGGGCGGCGTGGTGTTATTTCTCTCATTATGTATATTGAGCATGGCGGTCGTAGTGGGCGCACTAGAAAACTTTAACCAGTTGGAGAGATTGGATGCGGCTAGCGGTACGCCAATCACAGACGAAATAGATACTCAACCTGATAATGTTGAATTCCGCTTCAGCTATGATGATATTCCGCAGCTTTCGGTACAAGAGGCGCGGGCATTGGTCAATGACTATCCTGATGAACCCGTTACCTATCTGGCTTTGGCAAACGCTTATTGGGAACGTGGGGGCACGGCGGCAGCAAATGCGGCACGTGCTACGTTGCGCGATGGGGGTATACAGGCAGGAGAGGAAGAATTCATTTACGCATTGACTGCGGCACGGCTAGCTGATGAAAATGAGAAAATTGCTGATGCGCTTGCTTATTACACTATTGCATATACGATAGCTAAAGAGCAAGACCATCTCAATGCGGAAATTGAAGCCGAAGCATTAGCATATGCGTATGATCATGCTGATGATGTAGAAAGCATGGAAGTCATCGGCGGCATTATCAGTGCGGTCATCAGCAATGATGAGGCTACAGATAGTCGTACTATTAGTAATTCGCCTGTCTTGCGGATGGCGGCGGTGCGGGCTGCCCTCTTGCGCGGGAGAATCACTACTGCCGAGCGCACTTTGCGCCGTATAGCGGCAGATGAGGCGCTGGATGAGGCAGTGTTACAATTGTTGCGTGGTGAAATAGCGCTACATACCGATAATGTAGAAGAGGGTTTGACCATCTTAAGCCAACTCAGAGAAGAGGAAAGCACGCCAGAATGGGTGCGAGTACGTGCGGCGGAACTTATTGAATCAACAGGGGAATAATGAACATGCGAACACCTATCATTGCCGGCAACTGGAAAATGCACAAAACACTGACGGAGTCAGTTGAATTTGTACGAGAGCTAGCGCCAAAGTTAGCGCCATACACAAGCGTTGAGCGCGTGGTTTGCCCCACTTTTATTGCGCTGGGCGGTGTGGCAGAAGCGCTACGT
>WGEI01000497.1 GCA_015492875.1 Anaerolineae bacterium
CGACGCCATCCACCGCAACCAGCTGGTTACCTTGCCAAGAAAAACCCGCCTCAAATGGTGGGCGATAGACCGATTCGGTAATGCCGAGTAAATAGCCTTGAGCAGCGGCAAAATCTAAGGTCACGATAGGTTCAATCGTTGTGCCAAAAGGTATGCCTGATAGACCAGCCGCGCGCGCAGCTTCTGCTGTTTGGCGGGCATCAAGTTGTAAACCCAGTTCGACCGGGGAAACTGTAGTCAGTTCCACGCCCTCCGCTATCAAGCTAATCTGTATATCGTTATACCAGGTAGATAGCAGTAGAGATTCTGCCTCATCAATGGTCATATCGCCAAGATGCTGACCTAAAGACCATACATTGGGAAAAATCTGGCCAGAGAAAAGATAAGATACAACAAAAGCAACGGCAATAGTTACGACTATTGCGCCAATAACTTGTAATAAACGCCCATTATGGGTTAAATGCCACCATGTATCACGAGCGACTAAAGATAAACGTTCGGCAATCTTTTCGGAGAAAATAGGGATGTTCAAGCGGCTCAAAACGGAGAGGTGCTCTTCCGCTATAGCGCGCCGTCGTTGTCGTGCCATGCGGCGTTGCCGCGCCCGATGTGCTCGCTTACGTTGAGAATTAAAAGTATCCATAAGACAGCCTAAATAATCTATACTACACTACAGTGCCTACTACTTAACCTGCACCTTATGTATAGTATACGTTAAATTCGGCTAAATTTCTTACCGTGAGCTAAAAGCTGTTTAGCGGGCTTCGGTACGATAATCGTTGCGAGGCGGCGAGAATACATCAATAGCCAATGTATCCGCTAATGCGCGCACGCTATGCGCTACCCCACCGGGGACAGCATAGCTATCCCCAGCAACACAGATGCGCACTTGATTGCCAATGGTAACTTCCAACTTGCCGTAAATAATATAGCCAACTTGGTCATTCATATGGCTGTGGGCTTGCACCACTGCACCACGCAACAAATAAAACTCGCAAAGCATCGCTTCGTCAGTCGTAGCCATCGTGCGACGATAAACACCTTCCCACATTTCAATTTGTTCGGCTTCATTGGCTGAGACAAAGTAACCATCAGGCATTGAGCATTATCCTAGATATTCAGTAGAAACACAAAACAGCTAAAACCGCTAACTTGGCTTAATTTTACCCTTGTTTGACTTAAACAATAAACCAATGGGTATATCCGCCTGTACTCATAACATGTTATCAGCGCCATTGTAACATAATTTGAGAGAAACCCTCGTGACATTTTACGAGGCGCTTACCTGTTTTACGGCATATTGAACTGAAAGATATAAGCAGCACGGGGTGGTAATTCTGGAATGGGTAGATACCCGCTAAAACCACCCTGTTCATCAAATTCAGGCAGGGCGATATTGACTTCATCGCCGAGCAGTTGTGTCGTACTTTGCACTTCGGAAAATGGGCTTCCTGCTAGTGAAAGCGCATAATCATCTACAGTACGCCCACTGAAATTAATCAGTAGAAAAATCACATCATCTTCATAATAGCGAATAGCCGCATAGACATTACGCGATTCAGATTCTAGGAAGAGCATATCGCCACGACGTAGGGCAAGGTGCTCATTACGCATATGAACCAAACGGCGATAGTGGCTCAATAGAGAAGTTGGGTCATCTGTCATGCTGGCAACGCTCCCTGTCGTTTCACTGAGCGCAATCCAAGGGCGCGATGCCGTTGTAAAGCCAGCAGTGGTTGGTGTATCATCCCAGTACATTGGCGTGCGAACCCGTTCATCGGGTTCTGTGCCAAACATGCCTATTTCTTCACCGTAGTAAATAAAGGGCACGCCGGGGCTGGTCAACAATAAGGTAGCTGCAAGTTTGGCCTTATCGACATTGCCGACGAAAATACTCATCGGGCGGCGTTTCCAGACGGCATCATGATTGCTGATAAAAGTGGCAAATTGGCTATTGGGATAATCTTCTAGGGCGGCTTGTAACTTGCGAACAATATCTTGCGCGCGGTTCTGGCTCACACTGCTGATGATGCCATCAGACACATCAAAGGCAAAAACAAGGTCGGCAGCACCAGCGCGCACATATTCCGCACCGATAAAACTCGGAGCGCGGAAAACCTCAGCGATAGTGAGCGTTTGTGGGCGCACAGAATCGAGATAAGCATTAAAATCCGCTAACCATGCGCGCGTTTGGGGTGTATTTTCCTGTAACTGGCCGTCCTCAATGATGTGTTTAGCCGCATCGACACGGAAGCCATCAATGCCAACATCCGTCAGCCAGAAACTGGCAATATCATATATTGCCGCGGTCACTTCTGGGTTTTCAAAGTTCAAATCGGGCTGAAAACCGGTGAAAATACCATAGTAATAGCGGTCGCCATAACGATGCCAAACTTGTTCACCCCAAGGGCCGCGGTAGCCGGGATTATCATCACGCCAAATGTACCAATCCGCATACTCTGGGTCTCCATTGGCAGAGGCGATAAACCACGGATGCTCATCTGAAGTGTGGTTGATGACAAAATCAATCACAATGGCGATACCGCGCTCATGAGCTGCCGCCACGAGTTCGCGGAAGTCATCCATTGTGCCATATGCAGGGTTTATATCACGGTAATCAGTTACATCATACCCGTGATAGCTGGGCGAGGGGTTAATAGGCATCAGCCATATACCTGTAATGCCTAAATCAGTTACGGTTGTTGGGTCGCCATCATTCAAATAATCCAGTTTTTCAATGATACCGCGAATATCACCGACGCCATCGCCATCGCTATCATAAAAACTGCGCACAAAAATCTCGTAGAAGACACGGTCGTTCCACCATGGCAGGGCATCATCCTGCGCTGAAGATGTAGCTAGGGAGATGAGTAATACCGTTAAGATAGCCAAAGTCCATAGAAATCTTTTCACAATTTTCTCCCCTCTCAAAAGCGTATATGCCGTGAGGATTATAGCGAAACTAAAAGAGGCCAGTGACTATCCTGACCTCAGCAAGTTATATCATCGTTTCCATGGTAATAGACGCGCCAACCAACGTTGTAAGATATTCTTGCGCGCTTCTGGCCACGCGCGGTCTGCGGTTCTTGCGGCGCGTTCGGCATCTAGCTCTGTAGATGGGCCATAGCGCTCATGAATGTACATACGGGTAATGGCTGTTACGGGGCGTTCGGCAGTGGGCACACGCTCGACAATCGCTTGACGCTTCTCCAATGGGGTTTGCTGTGGGCGCGGACGCAGGCCAATCAACGCAATATAACGCTCCAAGCGTGCATAGGCGCGCGCCACAGGGCTGAGGCCGCCCATACCCCGCCATTCCCACCACCAATAAAGCATAATAATGAGCACAATCAGCAACAATACTGCCAAAAACAGGAGTAAGGCCAAGCCAAAAGCGGGCAAGATGAAGTCTAGGAACGAACCCGTTGTCTCCGGCTCTATTGGTGGCGGCACGGTTGGAATAATAACAGGCGTTGCTGTTGGCGTGGGTGTATAGGTTGGCGTCAATGTCGGCAGGACATCTGGCGGCAATTCATTAGGCGCAGGCGATGGTGGGGGCGGGGTTGGTGTTGGTTGCGGTGTATTGGTGGGCAAAGGTGTTGGGCTGGCTGGTGGCGATTGATTTTGGAAAGCAGGCTCTTCCAAGTCGCCTTCACGATTAATCGTGCTGCGGGCAGAGGTGGGTTCGAATTCAATCCAACCATAGCCAGGGAAATACGCTTCTACCCATGTATGGGCATCGCGCTCACGAACAACATATTGTCCAGTTGTAGGGTCATATTCACCTTGCGCAAAACCGGCGGCCATGCGGGCGGGTATGCCCTGACTGCGCAACATCATGATCATTGCGGACGCATAGTAAACACAATAGCCCTCTTGCCGCTCAAAAAGCACCCAATCGACAGCATCCCAACCAGCGGGCGGCGCGGGGATATTCTCGTTATAAGCGATATTGCGGCGTAACCACGTTTCGATAGCTTTCGCTATATCGTAGGGATTGGTCGCTCCGGCTTGGCGAACAATTTCGGCGGCGAGTTGGATGGTGCGCTCGGTGATAGATGGTGGGATAATCAGATAAGTATTGCTCACCCACTCCGGATAGTTTGTGCTAGCAGCCCGCAATTCATACGCAGTCGCCACACTCATCATGCTCACGGCGGTATAACGCTCGCCCCGCTGAATTGGCTCTAATGGCCGAATGACTGAGACATTCATCGAGGTTTCCGCAACATCGGTATAGCTCACATCCATGCGTCCCGGCAAACTCACCTGTATGGTTTGCGGCGCGGCATAGATGAGGCGAGAAGCACTTAGGCCAACGGTAAATTCCTGCACAATCTGAACCCGCGAATTACCTAAAACATCAGTCCCTAAAGACACGTCTAAGGGCGCTTCTACATCTGGCACGCGATAAGTTGCAACAGGTTGCCATTGGCCATCGTTATAGTAATCAAAGGTGCGAGATTTCCAATAGTATTGGTAGCCTGTTGGCGCATCCACCATCATGACAACTTGGTCACCCAGCTCTATAGCACCGCCGAGATTGAGCGTTTCGCTACCGTAGTAGTCTGTCGTGGGCGGCCCTTGACTATCAATGGGCGCAAAAATACGGTTGAGCATTTCGCTGAGTTGGGCGAGTGATTCCGATTGTAAAAAGCGCTGGAAGTTATCTAATCGATCTTGCAAATCGGATGAGGGTATCATCCAAGCGACAAGCATAGCCACCAAAGCCAACAAGAGACCAAAGCGCATAAAATGACGACGTAAATTTCGGGGGACTTGGACACCATTGACATACCATTCCCATTCACGCTGTTCCAACGTAGAGCGCACTGTAAGCAATAACGCCATAAAAACAAATAGCAAGAGGTGAATATCAAGCGAAGAGCTACTATTATTATCTAACAAGCTATTAGCAGCTAGAACGATGCCCGGAGGTAAAATCGCCCGCCAAACGTGATCAACACGAAACACATGCCAAACAGTGTTATACCCCAAAAACCAGAATAGACCGGACATCAGCAAAGTAAAGACCAGTTGATCTTGATTAATGCCCCCGCCAAAAGCATCGATAAACCACTGAATGGTGCGGTTTACAACAACAGGAATGCCCCCCGTTGTCACTGTGCCGGCGATAATCAGCGTGAAGCACCCGCCATAAAGCAAGCCGATGAGTAAGGCAAGAAATTCATTGTAATGGCTGCGCGCGAGCAAAAAAGAGATAACAACGCTTAACAAGACGACAGGCAGAACAATGCGTATTGAGATAGGCACATTAGCGCTCTCTAATGCCAATGCGGGCATTGCCAGTAGAATACCAACAATAAAAAGCGTCCATAAATCGCCTGGCCCAAACAGAGTTCGCCAAAAATGCTGCATTCGGCGCACAAAAGTTTTTGGGGATGTTGCAGTGCGGGGGCTTGCTGTCATCATTGCTTGTGCCTCTAATCAGAAATAGAGAAGCTAAGGGTCATTGTACGCGCAATGCGCACAGTTACAACCAACGCCTATCCGATGTTGTATATACGCATCAACGCTCACCATGCCTTAATTGCAATTGGAAATAGGTTCAGGCGATTTAGGTCATCCTGCCTCGCTGCGCTGAGACGCTGGCCATCCCACCATTGGTAAACAATGAGCTGCACCATGTAATTGGCCGACCATGTAGGATAAGGCATTTGTAAAACACGCTCCTCAACATACCACTCGCCGGGTATCCATTGCGTCATGGATTGCGGCAATGGCTCGGTGGCGGTGGGGTTCAGCTGAACGAGTTGGGGCGCGCTGTCAGATTGTGCGACAAGCTGATTATCTTCTACAACATGGAGGGCGACACTGTATTCGGCATCTAGCGGCTCATCTACCGACCACCACAGGCGAACGCGCACATTTTCGGCCTCGTGGAAGACATAGAGATTATTAGGCCATGGCCGCCCCTGCTCATCGACAACCTCATATCCATGAAAGCGTAGGCCATTTTCAAAGCGAACACCTTCAACATCAGGCGGGGCAACATAGAGGCGAATTAAGAAATCCCATGGACCAAAGAATTTGCTAGCGATGCGCCCCTCGCGAACGGCTTGATAAGCCGCTTCATCTTCATGGCCATTGGTACGAACATACCAAACACGTTGGTAACCAGTTGGGTCATCGACAAAATGCACACCCCATGGCAAATACACACGGGTATAGTAATCCCAGCGATAGGGATAGGTGGTATTGCAAACGCAATTGGGGTCAATATAGATAACATCGCCCCAGCGTATTTCATCAGCCAGCACATCGAGATATTGCTCAAAGTGCATGGGTTCTGAACGGTCAATATTGACATCTTGCGGAGCTATGGCCAAAAGTGCAAGAGCGGCCACCACGACATTTCGCCAGCGGACAGGTAGTACGGATATGCCATAGGTCACCCATATGGCCAAGCCAAGCATCAACCACCATAAATAACGTGGGCGGAAAAGCCCAAGACGGAAATCCAACACATAGACGATTAAAGGAATGGCAATGAGCCATATGAGTAAAACCGAAGATAAACGGTTACGACGTATCTGCCGAATAGTGACGATGGCACCGAATATGAACAAAGCCGCCCAAACAACAGCTAAAGTGCCAGTATATTTTTGGAAGAGGTCAATAAACGCTTGTGGAAAAGGGAGCAAATCGAAGGTAGAGACGTTACGGGTCGCGGCAAGTTGCCCTTTGTCCAAAATCAGCGGCAGACTCAATATGGTGAATACTGAGAATGGCAACCACCACCGCAATAGTTTTCGCCAATGGAAAAAAAGCGTGTATAAGCCCAAAAAGAAAAAGGCGGGCGCTGATTGCACAGCCGTATAAATCATAACCGCCATAATGACGCCCAATAAGATACCATCGCGACGGCGGTCATAGCGGAAATAGCGAATGGTCATCCATAGCGCCAATGGGAAACAGACAATCAGAGTGCTATAACCGCGTATCCACGTGTTGATGAAAACGACAAATCCCAACCCGCTATAAGACAAAGTAAGCGCCCAAGCTAGCGGTTCACGTTGAAACAGCGCTTTGCCGAGGCGATATGTAAACGCCACCCCCAACATAAAGAGTAGCAACGGTAAAACGCGGAGGAGGATGGGATGCGCGCCAACTATTGAGCGCCATGCCCACACCATAGCAAAAGACAACGGCGGCCAGTC
This sequence comes from Anaerolineae bacterium, assembly GCA_015492875.1. GTDB lineage: Bacteria > Chloroflexota > Anaerolineae > Aggregatilineales > Phototrophicaceae > S146-30. The sequence continues at coordinate 7,182 of WGEI01000497.1, forward strand.
ATACGGCAGCCAACGTATCACATCCTCTAATGTGCCAAAGGACTGCCAAACCATATACGCTTCATCACCATCAAGTTCGTACTGGCGAAACAGCAAAATACGGCTTGCGGCCAGCATGAGCAAGAGTGTTGTCATCAACGCCGCACGGCGTTGGGCGATGCTCCAGTTTTTCCACATGACGAAAGCCCTCTCCCTGTATAATCCGTTTACCACGCCTTAATCGAAAGCGGTAACAACTTCAACCGATTTTGCTCATCCTGACCAGGGGCGCTGATACGCTGGCCATCCCACCATTGGTAAACAATGAGGTAAATATCATAATCCTGCGCGTTGGTGGGAAAGGGGATTTGCAAGACACGTTCTTCAACATATAGCTGGCCGGACTGCCACTGGGTCATAGATTGTGGGAGCGGCTCATTGGCCACAGGCGATAAGTGAATGAGCTGCGGCGCACCATCTGATTGCATAAATAAGCCATCGCCACCGGGGACATGAAGGGCAACACTATACTCGGCATCGAGCGGCTTATCTACTGACCACCATAAGCGCAAACGCACGGCCTCCCCTTCCCGTTTGGCGAGCAAGCCGGGGATTAGATTGCCATCTTCATCAACAACGTCCACACCGTGAAAGCGCAACCCGTTATCGAAAGGAATACCTGCGGCATCTGGCGGACCAACATATAGGCGAATGAGAAAATTCCATGGCCCTTGAAAGATGCTGGCAATGCGCCCTTGCTCCACCTGTGACCGAAAGGCTTCATCTTCCCAACCATCAGCCCGCAAATACCAAACCCGGCGATAATCTGATGGCGTATCAACAATGGCTAGGCCGTTGGGGAAATAGACCTGACTATAGTAATCCCATTGATAAGGGCGGCCACAAGGGCAATTGGGGTCTATCACCAGCACATCGCCGGGGCGCATATCATCGGATACCGCGCTCAAATACTTCTCAAAGGGCAATAGGCCAAAGCGATAATCATCTAATGGCTGGGGGACGAAGTTGAGAATAGCGAAAAAGACAACAGCGCCAACCGCTAACTTGCGGGGAAGGAAAGAAATCGCCCAGCCTACTAACAAAGCTATCCCGAACAGTATCCACCACATATAACGCGCTTGGAAAAAGGCAAGCCATTTATCAAAGATATGCAAAAAGGTGGGCGTGGCAAAAACCCATATAGCGAAAAATAATAAGCGATTGGAGAATCGTCTTTGTCGCCATAAAAGCCAAACGATACAAATACCTATAATAAGCAGCCACAACGGGAATAATGTGCCAGTGAATTGCTGGAATAAATCAAGCATGGCTTGGGGGTAAGGTAATAAATCAGGCGAACCTATTGCCGCGCGGCGTCCGGCTTGATTTAACGCTTTATCTAACAATAAGGGCAACACCAACAGCAAGGAAACCGCACCCGGCAACCACCACCGCAACACCTTTCGCCAATGGAAAAGTAGTGTATACAGCCCCAGTATGGCGAAGGCCAAAACAGCCGTAAAGGCGATATAAAAAAGCAGCGCCATAGCCACGCCCAGCAATACACCATATTTGAGCTTATCGGTCTCGAAATAGCGTTTAACTAGCCATAAAACCAGCGGGAAAATCGCAATGAGTAAGTAGTAGCCGCGCAAGTTGGTGCTGAGAAAGACAATGTAACCCAGCGCGCCATAGGCCAATACAGCGCCCCAAGCGGCGGATTCCTGTTGGTAGCTGTCCTTCGCTAAACGATATGCAAAGGCTGCACCTAGCAAAAATGTCAGTGTCGGTAAAACGCGCAAAATTAGCGGATGAATTCCCACCATCGATTGCCAACCGCCAAGCACGAGGAAAGACAACGGCGGCCAGTCATAAGGTGTCCAAGCAATTATTTGCGATGGCGAACCAAAAGTTTGCCAGATGTTCCAAACTTCGTCCGGATCAAACTCAATTTGGTGCAATAGCATGAAGCGGCTTAATGCCAGCAAAAAAAATAAAAGAGCAGCAACAAAAACTCTTCTTTGGTGTGACATCAGTTTCTCGGTCATAGAGCATGAAATTAACTAGTAGCCAGAATGGGGAGATTATAGAAGGCATCCCAAAAGCTGTAAAGCGCTATAGTGGCGCTTATTTTGTTTATATGTAGCCGATATAATATATAAAAGGCCAGGCCAATCGGGTGACCGCAGTCTGTTATAAGCAGGCTGAGGAAAGTCCGCGCTCCATAGGGCAACGGTGCTAGCTAACGGCTAGGCGGGGTAACCCGACGGAAAGTACCACAGAGAGCAGATTGCGTAGGCATCCATTTCGATGTCAGGCGTGAGGGTGAAAGGGTGGTGTAAGAGACCACCAGCACTAGCAGTGATGCGAGTGGCTCGGCAAACCCCACCGGGAGCAAGGCAAAATAGGCGCATTGGGGTAGCCCGCCCCGCAAAAAGCGCCGGGTATGCCGCTAGAGGCGTCGGGCGACCGGCGTCCCAGATAGATGGTCACCACCCCATTGGGGTACAGAACGCGGCTTACAGATTGACCTGGCCAAAACAAACCATATCCTAGCGATTTCCCCCACGCATATAGGCCTACTTTGAGCTATACTAAGGCCAATAACAAACTCCGCGAGCAATTCGCCCCAATCAATATAGAAAGGAATGCAGCCATCATGCTGTTTATTGGCATTGAAGGGCCGATTGGTGTCGGCAAAACGACGTTAGCCCAATATCTGAGCGATAAACTCAATGCTCGGTTGATGCTGGAGCAATTTGAAGAAAACCCGTTTCTGAGCCGCTTCTATGAAAACCCAGAATGCTATGCCCTGCAAACCCAGTTATTCTTCTTGATGACGCGCTATCGGCAACATGATTTGCTGGAGGAGATTAAAGAACAGCCGCTGGTGAGCGATTATATTTTTGCCAAAAACGACCTGTTCGCGGGGTACACGCTCAATGGGCCAGAATTAGCGCTATACGATAGCATTAGCCACGCGCTGGCCAAGCAAATCCCCGCCCCCAATCTGGTGGTATATCTCCATGCCGAAACTAATGTTTTAATGCAGCGTATTGCCCAACGCAACCGCCCTTACGAGCAACACAGCCAAATGCGGGATTATATTGATCGCCTGAAAGATGAATACGAGCGCTTTTTTGAGACATTCACCGCCGCGCCTGTTTTGCGCTTTGATGTCACTGAGCGCGATTTCGTTCAATCTGAGGATGACCGCAACTATATTTTGGGACGGATTGAAGAAGAAATTGAAGCCATTCGTATCCGATTAACCTCATAAAACCCACATTCGCTCAGGTTTGTGGGATAATATGTGGGATATTGTGGGATATTGTGGGATTTATCCGTTCATAACCAACACTATCCCACATTGGCTACTGTTTTGTTGTTATGTATGCACGGGGCGATGCCTTGAACCTGCGCGAACTGGTATAATACTCGTAAAAATACAAAAGGGGCGCGACTTTTGACCGTGCCCCTTTATCCGCTTCGCTATAGCTAAAACGCTATTTCCCCAGACGCTTTTTCAGCTCTTCGGTCAACGCTGGAACAACTTCATACAAATCGCCGACAATGCCATAACGCGCCAGCTTGAAAATCGGGGCTTCTGGGTCTTTGTTGATAGCCACAATCACTTTACTGCTGCGCATACCTGCCTGATGCTGAATAGCGCCGCTGATGCCGCAGGCGATGTATAAATCGGGGCTAACGACTTTACCAGTCTGCCCAACCTGATGGGCATAGGGAATAAAGCCAGCATCTACAGCCGCACGGCTAGCGCCCACTGCCGCGCCAAGAACATCAGCTAGCGGCTGGATAACATTGGCGAAACCGTCTTGCGCTTTCCACACTGTCGCATCCTCTACACCGTCGGGGGCGGGTTTCGGATTGTTAGCCATACCACGCCCACCAGAAACGATGATGGCCGCGTCTGTGAGGTTCACCGTGCCGGTCTCTTCCTCAAAGCTCTCGATTTTAGTAGCGATGTCGTCTTCTGACAGGACAGCATCAACTTTTTCAATATCGATGCTTGCGCCACTATTAAGCTCATTAGGCTTAAAGGCACGCCCGCGAATGGTGAGGAACAGTGTGCCTTCACCGCTACTACGCACTTCGCTCAATACTTTGCCAGCATAGGCCGGGCGTGTCGCCACAACTTTATTGCCATCAAGCGAAAGCTCCAGCGCTTCGGTAATCATACCGCTATCGGTATCGGCGGCAGAAGCGGCCAGCAATTCACGCCCGCGACTTGTGCCGACAGCAATCACCACAGCGGGGCTATTATCCTGTACAAGTTTGGTGAGGAGAGCGGCATAAGGCTCTAGGCGAAAGCCGTGCAAAGTGGCATCTTCACAAACAATGGCTTTATCCGCGCCATATTCGCCCGCTTGCTTAGCAACTGCCTCAGCATTTTCTCCCAATATGAGCGCGACAAGGGGCACACCCAGACCATCTGCCAGCGTACGGCCAGCGCCAAGCGCCTCCCAGCTAGTGGGGTTGGCAGCACCTTTGAATGTCTCTACCCAAGCAAATACCGCGCTCATAGTACCTTCTCCTCAAGCAACTTCTCGACCAAAGCAGCCGCTTGTTCCTGCGGTGTGCCTTCCAGCATCTCGCATTCAGTTTCACGCACTGGCAGGTTTTTATAGGCGACAATTTCCACGCCTTTAGCTGGCACATCAACGCCAAGCTCTGCCAGCGACCAAACAGGAATTTGGGCTTTTGCGGCCTTGCGAATACCGATAAAGGAGGGATAACGAGGCTCGTTAATGTCCTTCATTACGGTCATCACAGCAGGCAGGCGGCTAGTGACAATCTGTTTACCCTGCTCTAGCATACGCTCTACGCGAATCGTCCCAGCGGCATAATCCACATCTAAAATGCGGGAAACATAGCTGAGCATTGTCCAACCAAGCTTACGGGCGGTCTGGTAAGCGTGTTGGTCTGTACCAACATCGATACTCTCTTTGCCAAAAATGACGAGGTCTACATCGCCCATCTTGTTAACAGCCCCAGCCGCCGCTGTGGCATAGTGTAGGCTATCGAAGGGGTCTAGCGCCTCATCTTCTACCCGTACGGCTTCATTAAGCCCCATAGCAAGGCTGTGCTTGAGCGCGTCATTATGCGCTTCGGGACCGATGGCAACTACTGTGGCCTTGCCACCGCCACTCTTGGCTTGAAGGATAGCTTCCTCAAGCGCGTATTCATCCCATGGATTAACGACGAGGCCAGCATCGCCCCATGTGACGTTGCCGTTATCATCTACCACCACTTTAGCGGCGGTATCCGGCGTACTCCGAGTAAAAACCACGACATGCAAGGGAAAAACCCTCCTAAAACTCCAATAGTTCACATAGCTAACGTCATTATTTTACCCGTTTAGCGCCATAAAATCTAATAGGGATTTGATTAATTTGTGCAATTCGTCGCAATGACACAAGAAGGCTAACGAGTAAAAGCCACAACATCGGCTTCAGGCGACCAGTAAGTGCCATCTGGCAAACGGGTTTCGGGAGAAAAAACAGCGTTGGACAGATTAGCATTCTTCAAGATGGCGTTCATTAAGTCTGCACCAGCCAGTTTCGCACTCCACAAATTAGCGCCAGTCAAATCTGCTTCATGCAAAATAGCATCGGTAAAATCTCCGTTGGCGATATTGGCCTCTTGCAAAATCGCATTGCTTAAGTTTGCCCCACGAAGTAGCACCATGCGTAAATTGGCGCGGCGTAAATTAGCGCGTTTTAAGCTGGCATGTTGTAGATTGGCCTGACGAAGATATGCTTGCTGTAAATTGACATTTTCCAAATTAGCCCCTTCAAGGTTAGCGAAGGCCAGCGCAGCTTTGGCCAAATTCGCCTTTTCTAATTGCGCGCCAACGAGCGTCCCATTCTTCAACAAAAGGCGCTCTTGCAATTCTTCTACAGCAGCAAGGGCTTCGCTATTAATGTGACTGCGCATCTGTTGAATCAACATTTCATCAGATAGCGGTTTATGATTTCGGAAATAACGAAAGAAACGCCGCATTCTACTCCTACTTTCTCCTGCTCAAACAATTGCTCATATTTTGCCACCAATAGATGTAGCCATTATACTAAGACGAGATACGTTAAACAGATTTAAGTGACCACTACAGTTGAGGGGAGCGTATGCCTGTTCTATTGCTTGCACAAGGTTCACCAGAAGCTAAAGAGGCGCTGCGCAAAGCCATTGAAGCGCGTTATGGCGCATTTCCGCCGCATCTAGCGGTTTTTCATGCAACGTTTAAGGGTAAGGCGCGCGTCAAGGTTGGACCAGTCAAAACATGGATTCCATTGGATTTAACAATGCGCTTTCACTTCCCCCAACATTTGCGGGTTGATTTCACAGTGCGCCCGTTTGGGCTGCCTGTACAACGCGGGATAGATGCTTTTGATGGCGAGAAGTTCTATACCCTGCGGGGGAATAAAGACATTGCTATTGTAGAAAATGAGAAGGAAAGCGAGTCTATGCGGCGGCGGTTATGGGCAATGGCCGCTTTGTTGCTGACGCCGTTGGGGGAGCAATATGTTCAATTGGAGATGCTAGACAATGGCTATCTAGAAGCGCGTAACATGGAATTAGGCGATGCTGTACAATTGCACCTCAATACCAATGGAGCGTTAGAAGAGGTGCGGGTATCTTGCTACAATCCAGAGGTGGGGATTGAGCAATTCTTCCGTTTACGGGTTTCGGCGGAGCTTATTGATACCAATAGCATTATGATGCCACAGAAAATTAACGCCTATTGGGACGATATCCCATATTTTGAAGCTGAACCCAAAAGCGCCAACAATAGTAAGGATATTTCTATAGCCGTATTTCGGTTGGCCGAAGATTAAGCCGCGTGAACATATAAAACAAAACAACGCCATACTGTGGGAATATGGCGCTTTTCATGTGCAATGGAACAGGCAGTTATTGATAAACTTCTGGCATTGGCTCTTCTTGCACATCACAAATTGAAAAACCGCGCTTGAGATAATTATTCAGGGCATGAGGGCCATCTAGGTTGCAGGTATGCAGCCATACGCGGCGCGTGCCCATGTTCCACGCTTGTTCAATGCCATAGCTGAGCAGGTGCTTGCCTAAGCCACGCCCGAAAAATTCTTCGCGCAGGCCAAAATAAGCAATTTCGGTCATTTGGCCATTGCGAGCTAGTTCGATATACCCCGCAGGAACGCCATTCACATACATCACAAAGACATGGGTATCAGGGCTGCTGAGGATGTTGTATAGCGCATCATCGCTGAGGGCTAAACGGTCACGCCAGCGCCAACGCTCTCCAACTTCGCGATAAAGGAAGCGATAAAAATCGACATCTGGCTTTTCCATTTTCACAATGCGAACGTCATCGCCTTGCTGGGCATAATTGGGGCGAAAAGCTGCTGGTGTGGTCATTTCTAGGTATGTTGTGACGAGTTTTTCAGGTGTCATGATACTTAACCGTTTATCTCAGCAAAATGCCCTATACATGTATCATTATTCAATAGAAGGGGTATTCAACGCATGGTATAATCCCACCGAAAAATGCAGGAATTTACTGGCAAAAACTCACAAAAACCTGCTTAGTGGCAGAATCTAGAGGGAATTTTATGGACTTTTCACTAAATGAAGAGCAGCGCGAAGCACAAAAAATGGTGCGAGACTTCGTTCAGAAGGAGGTCATGCCCGATATTGGCGAATGGGATCGCAAGCAGGAAATGAACCCCTCCATCTTACCGCGCATGGGGGAATTGGGCATTCTAGGCATTTGTATCCCTGTCCGCTATGGCGGGCAAGGTTTTGATTACATCACGTTAGGGCTGGTCTGTGAAGAACTGGAGCGTGGCGATACAACCTTGCGCGTGGTGATGTCCGTCCATATGGGCTTAAATAGTCTGGCGCTCTTACAGTGGGGGACGGAAGAGCAAAAGCAGCGTTTCCTCGTCCCACAAGCGCGTGGCGAAAAATATGCCGCATTTTGCTTGACCGAGCCAAACGCCGGTAGCGACGCGGCAGCACTACAGACAACAGCACGTAAAGTGGGCAACAAATACATTCTCAATGGCGAGAAAATGTGGATTAGCCTCGCCTCTAAAGCGCATCATTTTCTCGTCGTCGCCCGTACCGACCCCAACGCGCCCAAGCCATCAGCAGGCTTAACGGCATTCATTGTCACCAGCGATATGCCGGGCGTGACCACTGGCGATATTCATGGTAAGTTGGGCGTTCGCGCTGGCTCTACGGGTTGGGTGAAAATGGAAAATGTCGAAGTGCCAGAAGAGAACCGGCTCGGCGAAGAAGGTGAAGGTTTCAAAATCGCCATGTCCTGCCTTGATAATGGGCGCTATACCGTTGCGGCGGGCGCCACTGGCCTCATCCGCGCTTGCTTAGAAGAGAGCGTCAACTATGCTTTAGAGCGCGAGACATTCGGCAAACCTATCGCTCATCACCAGCTCGTCAAGCAGAAAATTGCTTGGATGCGCCAGTGGTACGATACATCATGGCTACTCGTGATGCGCGCGGGTTGGATGAAAAATCAAGGTGTGCGCAATACGCGCGAAACTAGCCTAGCGAAATGGTATGCTACTGACCACAGCGTGAAAGCAGCGCTGGAAGCGGTGCAAGTGTTCGGCGCGTATGGCTATAGCGATGAATATCCAGTAGAGCGTTACCTGCGCAATAGTAAAGGCGCGGTCATTTATGAAGGCACAAGCGAGATTCACACTTTGATGCAAGCGGATTACGCGCTAGGTTTCCGTGAAGACCGCCCACTGCGCTGTGAACTGCCGGCTTATGATGCGGAATTTTGGCAAGCGGAGGCCTAAGCGAAGGCATTAAACGATCATCACAAGACGAACTATAATAAAGGGGATGGTTATTATGACCATCCTCTTTGGTTTATTTCAGCAAAACAGGTGGGGTTAAGGTGATGAAATATCGTGTTTTAGGTTTAACAGGTTGGGAAGTTTCAGAGATTAGCTTAGGTGCATGGGCGCTAGGCGCAGATTGGGGACAGGTAAGCGAGGCTGATGCCCTGGCGACATTGCATAAAGCGATTGATTTAGGGGTTAATTTTATAGATACGGCAGATGTATACGGCGATGGGCGCAGCGAACGGCTCATCAGTCAGATACTGAAAGAGCGCAGCGAACAAATCATCGTCGCGACGAAGGCGGGGCGGCGGCTCAATCCCCATACGGCGGATGGTTACAATGCCGAAAACCTGACCGCTTTTGTTGAGCGCAGTTTGAAGAATTTAGGTGTAGAGTGCCTGGATTTACTACAACTCCATTGCCCGCCAACAGAGGTTTACTATCGTCCAGAAGTTTTTGAAGCGCTAGATAATCTCGTTAAGGCGGGGAAAATTCGTCACTATGGCGTCAGTGTAGAAAAGGTTGAAGAAGCTCTTAAGGCCATCGAGTATCCCGGTGTACAGACAGTTCAAATCATCTTCAATATGTTTCGGCATAGGCCAGCGGGCTTATTCTTCGAGGAAGCCAAACGGCGACAGGTGGGCATATTAGCCCGTGTACCGCTGGCAAGTGGACTATTGACAGGCAAAATGACACCAAACACCACGTTCACGCCTGATGACCATCGTCACTATAACCGCGAAGGCAAAGCATTTGACGTGGGGGAAACTTTCAGCGGCGTGCCTTATGAAGTTGGTTTAGCGGCTGTTGAAGAACTGCGACAGATTGTACCACAAGGGGCAACAATGGCGCAGTTTGCTCTCCGTTGGATACTCATGCACGATGCAGTAACCTGCGCTATACCTGGGGCGAAAAATCCGCAACAAGTACAAGATAATGTGAGCGCTGCTGAACTGCCGCCGCTCACAGCCCAGCAAATGGCTCATGTCGCCGATATTTACGAGCGCTATATTGCGCCTTATGTACACCATCGTTGGTAAGGGGAAAGTATGCTGATTGTATTTTTAGGAGACAGTCTTACATGGGGCGGCTATGGGGGGAACTTTGTCGCTGGGGTTGCTGCACAGCTACCGGAACACGAAGTTATCAATGCGGGGATAGGCGGCAACACCGTGCTTAATCTCTATCGCCGATTGGATACAATCACGGCACAAATGCCAGATATTATCTTCACGATGATTGGGGGTAATGACGTGATTTCTTACACTTACCCCGAAGTGCGTCCATATTATCAACAAGTGCAAGAAATACCCGATGGCTTCATCTCGCCACAACAGTTTGAACGTATTTATCGTGACTTATTGACAGAAATACAGTTACAGCAGATTTTGCCGTTGGTCGGTTTGCCACCAACAGAGGCTAATGCGAAGGTCATTGAAGGCATGAGGCACTATAACAAAATTGCGCGTAAAGTAGCAGAGCAGTTAAATGTGCCTGTATTAGACTTATTCGCCCATTTCCCTCCGTCAGATATTGGCGAAGGCAAACCGATTTCGCTCCAGTCAATCAATGAGATAGGTCGCCGCGTCATACAAGGTTGGGCAGATTATGAAGCTGAACGACAACAATATGGCTACACGTTCACATTTGACGGGTTGCATCTTATGCCACAAGCGGCAATGCAGGTGGCGAACCTCATCGTCAAGTTCTTAGCACCATATTTATGAGTAAACTCATGTTAAACGCACATCAAGTTGCCCTTGCTACGCGCTGCTTATGGGGGTTGCAGGAATCTACGACAACAATTGAAGGCGTGGTGTTGGTCGGCACTGACGGCATCGCCATTACTGCAACCTTGAACAACATCGATCAAATTCAACGGCTTTCGGCCTTATCTGCGGCATTATTTCTATTAGGGGAGCAAACGAGCGAAACCACAGGGCGCGGCGTGGCGGATGAAGTGCAAATACAAGTTCGCAAGGGGGATAATCAATTACTGTTAGCCGATTTTCGGCCAATTGGCTTACAAGCTGTTCTGGTCACGTTACATCAGGGCAGCGCCCAACACCCAACATTGG
>WGEI01000498.1 GCA_015492875.1 Anaerolineae bacterium
ATATTGCCCAAACTCACTATTGGTGAATCTTTAGAAGTCACGCGTATCTATTCTGTAGCCGACTTACTCACAACTGAACAGCCGTTGCGTGCTTACCGCCCTTTTCGCGCGCCACATCATACAATTAGCCGAGCAGGGCTGGTCGGTGGTGGCAGCATTCCAAAGCCCGGAGAGGTCAGTCTGGCGCATCGTGGTGTGTTGTTTTTAGACGAGCTTACAGAGTTCGGCCAATCCACATTAGAAGTGTTACGCCAGCCAATCGAAGACAAGATTGTCACCATTAGCCGCGCTAAAGGCACAGTCACATTTCCAGCCAACTTTTTATTAGTCGCCGCCATGAACCCCTGTCCATGCGGTTATTATGGCGACAACATTCGCCAATGCACCTGCACACCTAATCAAATCACCCGTTATCAAAACCGTATTTCTGGCCCGCTCATCGATCGCATTGACATTCATATAGAAGTCCCCAGAGTAGATTACGATAAACTGATGGATAATCATCGTGGAGAAGCGTCTGCCAAAATTCAAGAGAGGGTTGAAGCGGCAAGAGAGCGGCAATATAGAAGATTCCGGGATAGACCGGGGCTATTTGCGAATGGTGATATGAACGCTGGTGATATACAGACATTTTGTAAACTAACGCCAGAAGCAGAAGATTTACTGAATGTATCGGTACGGCGCATGCAACTGAGCGCCCGTGCCTATCATCGCGTATTGAAGCTTGGGCGCACGATTGCAGATTTAGATGGGCATGATTTAGTCGATGTAGCGCATGTTGCAGAGGCATTGCAATATCGCCCCAAGTAGATTTAACGCTTAATCTCATCTCAATAAATGAAAATAACTATTTTCTCAAAGAAATTTGATGAATTTCTTGACGAATTTTTAAGAACACGTTAGAATTTCATCAAATCTGGGAGCGCTCCCAGAAATTATGGGCGAGCTGGCGTATAAGGGTCGCCGAAGACCTACATGAGTTATTAGTTTAATCGAATGCGTTTTTGACTGATGAATCTTGAAGACATTGCCAAAAAAGCAGGCGTATCGCGCTCAACGGTATCGCGCGTTATCAACGGCGAACCTTATGTCAGCGAGAAGACGCGGAAAAAGGTGCTTGAAGTTATTGAGGCGGTGGGCTTTAGCCCAAACCCAGCCGCGCGGATGCTGGTCACCCAACGGACAAATGTTATCGGTGTTGTGATGCCGCATCCCGTTCAAGATTTATTCGCATCTGATAATCCTTATTATCACGCAACGTTGTTGCAAGGTATATCAGATGTAGTGAGAGACCGCGGTTATGCCATGTTGCTGTGGCTAAGCCATCCTGAAGAGGAAACTCAAGTGTTTTACCGTCGTATCCTGAGCAATCGCCTGATGGATGGCCTGTTAATCATCGCCACATTAACCACCGAGCGCGGCCTGATAGAAGGCTTGCTAGAAAGTAAAACGCCGTTTGTCTTGACGTCGCGCCCAATTGAACATGAAGACAAAATCAGTTATGTCACTATGGACAATGTTTGGGCAGCCCAGCATGCGGTACAACACTTAATAAACTTAGGTCGCCGCCATATCGCCACGATTACCGGGGATATAGATAATGTGGATGCCCAAGATCGCTTTTTGGGCTATCAAAAAGCCTTGCGTGGGGCGGGCATCCCTATCGACGACAATCTCATTGCCTATGGCATGTTCAATAGCAATAGCCAATCTGGCTATACTTGTATGAAACAAATCCTTCATCGCAGTGAACAAGTTGATGCCGTTTTGCACACAGCGATATTATCGCTATTAGCGCATTGCGCGCTCTTCATGAAGCGGGATTACAAGTTCCCGATGATGTTGCAGTTGTAGGGTTTGACGACATTCCCGCAGCACAACAAACTACCCCACCCTTAACCACTGTGCGCCATCCGATTCTACAGAAAGGCGCACAAGCAACATCATTGTTACTTGATTTAGTAGAAGGATACGTCGAACGGCCAACGCAAGTTTTGCTGCAAACACAACTGGTCATTCGGCAATCCTGTGGCTCATCGTTAGGTAGATAGTAGATAAAGGAGGTGAAACGGAGAAAAGGGGATTAAACGCAGTATCATATCTCATCGTTAACCTTATCTATCGCAAGTAGAGACCCGAGAAAGGATTGCGCCAGATGCTTAAAAAGTATATGCGCATTGCACTAGTGAGTTTATTACTTATCGTCGTTTTGGGAGCGCTCCCAGCTTTTGCACAAGACGAACCTGTCACCATCACATGGTTTGTGGGCATCGGTACTGGTGGCGCGCCAGAGCAACGTGAAATGCAGGAAGCGGTTGTACAACGCTTCAACGAAAGCCATGATGATATTCAGATTGAATTAATCATTGTCGAAAATAATGTTGCTGTAGAGACGCTCGGCACGCTTATCGCCACTGGCGAAGCGCCAGACATCGTTGGCCCGGCTGGTTTTGCTGGCGCTTGGGCGTTTGCTGGTAGCTGGTTGCCACTCGATGACCTCATTGAAGAAACTGGCTACGACCTGAGCCAATTCCCTGAATCAGCGGTTGAAATTCATCGCACCAGCGAAGGCTTGCTTGGTCTACCTTTGGCCAACTTCCCCGCCTTCCTATACTACCGTCCCGGCCTGTTCGATGAGGCTGGTTTAGAATATCCGCCCGCCCACTATGGCGACCCCTACATTCTCGATGGAGAAGAAGTTGAATGGGATGTTTACACCCTTCGTGAAGTTGGCATGCGCTTGACCGTTGACGCCAATGGTTTCGATGCAACTGAAGAAGAGTTCGATCCTGAGAATATCATCCAGTGGGGCTTTGCTAACCAATGGGCCGGCCCGATGCGCCAGAACTACACCCTCTTCGGCGCGGCTAGCGTTTACGAAGATAATGGCGATGGCACTTACACTGCGGTATTCCCCGAAAACTGGCGTGAAGGCGTACAATGGTTCTATAACGGTATCTGGGAAGATCACTTCATCCCGAATGCAGCGCAAGTGGGTAGTGACCTGCTGGGCGCGGGTAATGCCTTCGCCTCCGGCAATTTGGCTATGGCGCAATCACACCTATGGTACACCTGCTGCCTCCCCGATAGTGATTGGGATGCTGCGGCACTACCGTCCTACAACGGCCAAACTACCGCTCGTATCCATGCTGACACTTTCCGCATTATGAACACGACTGAATACCCGCGTGAGGCCTTTGAAGTTTTGACCTACCTCACTGGCGAAGCGTCACTTGACCTGCTCTCGGTTTACGGTGGTATGCCCGCCCGCCCGGATGATCAAGATGCGTTTATTGCCACGCTAGATGAGAAATACCCGCAGGGTGTGAACTGGGATGTGGTCATTGAAAGCTTGGCCTTCACCGATGTTCCGCACCACGAAGAATGGTTGCCGAACAACAATAAGGCTAACGACCGTCTAGACGCCTTCCAATCCCTACTGGAAAGCACTCCCGGTCTGGATTTGGATGCTGAAATCGCAACACTGGTCTCCGACCTACAAGCCATTTTCGATGAGTACAGCGCTGGTCAAAGCGACGAATAAACCATTCAATTTGACCTAGCAACTCGGTGGGGGCAAGTTCATTTGCCCCCATCTTTTCAAAAGCAAAGGGAGTGCCGGAGAGTAAAATGACAACCGCACAGGACACCTCAGCATCGGCGACCGACACGGCCCCAATCGCCACAAATCAGAAAAAACATCGGCCTACTTCACAGTTAGAAAAAATGCAACGCCGCTGGGGGTGGATTTTCATCTCCCCATGGATTATCGGCTTTCTTGGGTTCACCCTTATTCCGATGGTTGCATCATTCATTTTCTCATTTTTGAAGTTCACCATCAACCATCCGGAAGATATTCGCTTTATCGGGCTACAGAATTACCAAAATCTTTTGACAGACCCGCTGGTAGGCGTGTCATTGGGCGTCACGTTCAAGTTCGCATTACTATCATTACCCTTAGCCATCATTTTACCTGTGGCACTAGCGGCGCTGTTAAATAATAAATATCTACGCGGTAAACGATTCTTCCGCACCTTGTTCTACATGCCCTATATTGTACCTATCGTATCCGCTGTTTATGTTTGGAGCGGCGTGCTGAATACCGAAACCGGTTGGCTAAACCGTTTCCTAGAGTTATTCGGCATACAAGGGCCAGATTGGCTCAATAGTGTGGTATGGATTTACCCCGCATTAGTCATCATTGGCTTATGGGGGTTGGGGAATTCTTACCTGATTACCCTGGCATCGATGCAAGGTGTGCCAACAGAGCTTTATGAAGCAGCAACCGTCGACGGTGCGAACATGTGGCAGCGCTTCCGTAAAATCACCCTGCCCATGATTTCTCCTGTCATCTTCTATAACCTAATTTTAGCGGTGATTGGTTTGCTGCGTTACTTTGAAATTCCGTTCATTCTGAAAGAAGGAACAGGCCAACCCGGCAATGCGACGATGTTCTATAACATTCATTTCTATAAAACAGCGTTCGTGTTCCTTGATATGGGTTATGGCTCTACTTTAGCTTGGTTACTCTTCATCATCACGATGATTTTCACCGTCTTGCTGTTCTATACAGCACGCTACTGGGTATATTATGCGAGTGGGGATGTTTTCTAATGGCCGCTATAGCAAACAAATCATCCAACGCCGCCACAGCACCATTCTTCGCGCGACAGCTTCAGAAGTTCGGGGCGGCATCTCTCGTTACGTTGTTCGCTTCGATTTTACTTGCTGCCTATCTATCACCATTCGCTTACATGGCAGTGACATCTATTAAAGATAAAGACCAAATTGTGGCGAGCGCTACGGGTTCTATTCTGCCAGTTGAGCCTGTTTACTTTGAGTATGAAGGCAAGCAGGTTGAATTACTCAAAGTGCCGATGGAAGATGGCACTGTTAAAGAATTGGCTATCATCGAAAAAGGGCGGCGGGCGAGCACCTTTGTTGACCCCAACGACCCCAACCTCACGCCAATTGAGCTGGAAGTACGGTGGCGCGCATTAGAGCCAGTGACACGCTTTGCGCCTAAATTGGGCAACTTTGAAGAAGCTTGGAATTTGGCTAATTTCCCACGTCTTATCACCAATACCATCATTATTGCCGTGACCGGGCTGATTGGCACAGTGATTTCATCTGTGTGTGTGGCATATGCTTTTGCGCGCTTCCCAATTCCGGGGAAACGCCTCTTGTTTTTGCTGCTGATTTCAACCATTGTGTTGCCGCGTCAGGTCATGCTTGTACCGACCTATGCGTTCTTTAACGCTATCGGCTGGACGGGTACATGGCTGCCGTTGATTGTGCCACATTTCTTCTCCAACGCATACAATGTGTTCTTGCTACGACAATACTTCTTGCAGTTGCCTAAAGAACTGGACGAAGCGGCAATGATTGATGGTGCAGGACCGTTCCGTATTCTGGTTTCCATCATTGTGCCGCAATCATGGCCGGTCATTATCGCCGTTGCGCTGTTCCACCTTGTATTTGCATGGAATGACTATTTTGAGCCGCTTATCTACACGCTTGGCAAACCTGAAATTCAGCCAATTGCAGTGGGTATTCAGGTGTTCAACTTCAAATATGACCAGCAACCCCATCTGATTCAAGCAACAGCTTTGATGGGCATGGTTGTACCCATTGCTTTGTTCTTCCTAGCTCAACGTTTCTTCATGCGCGGCGTCGTTATCACGGGTGTGGACAAATAACGTGAGTGTGCAACCGTTTGTCTTAGGCGTCAATTACTGGCCACGTCGCAAAGCGATGTATTGGTGGCCAAACTTTGACGAAGGCGAAGTTCGAGAGGAATTCGGCATTATCGCTGAGATTGGGATGAAAATTGTCCGCATCTTCTTGCTTTGGGATGATTTTCAGCCAACACCTGATAGCGTTGACGCCAAAGCCCTTAACAACCTAGAAAAAGTGGCTAATGCCGCGGCGGATTTGGAGCTGGGGTTGGATATAACCTTCTTCACTGGTCATATGAGCGGGCCGAATTGGGCACCTCGTTGGCTGGTGGATAAACAAGTGCAACCACCCTCCCCTCATTTGCAGCAATTGGTAAGTCAAGGTGAAGTTGTCGATAGCAGCTATCGTAACCCATACAGTGATGAAACGGCTCTAGCGGCAGAGCGCTTGTTGCTGAAGACAGTGGTCAACCGCCTAAAGGGGCATTCTGGCGTATGGATGTGGAATTTAGGCAATGAGCCTGATTTGTTCGCATGGCCACCTAGCGCGGCGGCGGGCAAAGCATGGGTTCAAGAGATGGCGCAACTCGTCAAAGACCTTGACCCAAAGCACCCAGTAACGTGTGGATTGCATGTTGCTAGCTTGATTGAAAATAACGGTTTACGCATTCATGACATCTATGGGCAAACCGACATAGCCGTTATGCACGGTTACCCGATGTATTCGCATGTAGCACGGCATCCATTAGACCCCGACTTTGTGCCGTTCATGTGTGCATTGACCAGTGCGTTATGTGGTAAGCCAACTCTAATGGAAGAATGGGGCGGCTGTACAGCACCGCAGGGGGAAGCATCGACTGTTTGGGAGTGGACAGCTTATAGCCAACCTCGCACACAATTCATGGCATCTGAAGAAGATTTAGCGGGCTATGTAGAGGCCGTGTTGCCAAAACTTATAGAAGTAGGGGCTACAGGGGCTATGCTCTGGTGCTATGCCGATTATGCGCCAGAGTTATGGGACAGACCACCATGTGAAGAAACAGGGGCGAAACATGAGCGACACTTTGGCCTCGTACGGCCAGATGGCTCACTCAAACCACATGCAGAGGTGATTAAGCGCTTTGCCAGCACCAATCCAACGGTCAAACCAGCACAGCGCCAAGTCGTGTTGGACATCACGCCAGACGATTACTATCAAGCGCCCGCAACCCACTTTGAGCGCTTGTATAACGCTTATATAGCACAATACGAGGGGGCATAATGCGACGGTATCTCTCTCTTATTTTGGGGCTGCTGATACTGACTGTCACAAGCACAACAGGCCTCACAGCGCAAGATGCCGATGGTACGTTATCAATTCGTGCAGATGAAGTGATTGCCGAAGTTAGCCCTTATGTATTGGGGGCGAACTATGGGCCATTGAGCGCAATTCCAGTCGACCTCATTGAGGCGGCGCAAAATTCTGGAATTACCTTTTTGCGCTATCCGGGCGGGCGTTGGGGCGATTTGAACGATATACAGCCCTTCCAAATCGATATGTATATCCGCATCGCCAGACTAATCGGCGCAGAGCCAAGTATTCATGTGCGGCTAGAAAATGGCACACCAGAAGCCGCTGCCGAGTTGGTTCGGTATGCCAACATTGAAAAGGGCTATAACATTCAATACTGGTATATTGGGAATGAGCCGAACCTCTTCGATGATTACACCACCGAAGATTTGAATGCCCAATGGCGAGCCATTGCCGAAGCTATGTTAGAAGTCGACTCCGATATTACGCTGATAGGGCCTGATATTTCCCAGTGGAATGGCACGCCAGAGGTCAACCCACGAGACCCAGAGGGGCGGGATTGGCTACGCGAGTTTTTACGGGAAAACGGCGACCTTGTTGACGTGGTATCTGTACACCGCTACCCGTTCCCCCGTAGTATGGCCAACCCTGAAGTGACGATTGAGGACTTGCGGGCGAACCTCGCAGAATGGGACAATATCATCCCGAACCTAAGGCAAGTTGTGCTAGAAGAAACAGGGCGCGATTTACCTGTTGCGGTTACTGAAGCCAACTCGCATTGGAGTAAAGCGATAGGTGGGGAAGCAACACCAGACTCGCATTACAACGCTATCTGGTGGGCGGATGCGCTAGGGCGTATGCTGCGCCACGAACCATTTATCGTAGCTTACTTTGATTTACAGAGCAGTGACGGACGGGGTACATGGGGGTTAATGGCCACTTATAACGTGCGCCCTACATATTATGTCTACCAATTTTACCAGCGTTTCGGGCAGCAGATGGTTGAAGCGCAGTCTGACCTTGAAGATATTAGTGTTTATGCGGCACAGCGTAATGATGGTGCGTTAACTGTAATCGCCATTAATCTGAGTGACGAGGCGCGAACGGTCAATTTCAACATTGAAGGCGTATCAATCAATGCTCTAGAGGAGCGTTGGCTATTCGACCTTGAACATCCAGAAGCAATACTTGTTGACGCTGAAGACATTCTCAATGGCGAGGCGACGCTCTTGCCACCACAGTCCATATCCATGTTTGTTTTGGGACTTGAATAGATTATCTAGCGGGAAAATTGCGCTCAATTATGCGTTTTTCCCGCTTTATGGGCAGGCTTGTTAAGTGATGAAATCTAGCAACAAGCTGCCTATCTTATTGAATTCATTTGACCGGACATAGACCTTTGAAAGCGTCTTGCTGGAAGGTTTACTGATATATTATTTACGTTGGTAGGCGGGTAGCCTGAAGGATATGTTATGAGTTTTCCAAAAGATTTTCTCTGGGGGGCAGCAACAGCTAGTTACCAAATTGAGGGGTCAAAGCTAGAAGAAGGACGCGGAGAGTGCATTTGGTATCGCTATTCACACACCCCCGGCAATGTCCTCAATGGAGATACTGGTGACGTAGCTTGCGATCATCTCCATCGTTATAAAGAAGATGTCGCGTTAATGCGGGAAATTGGCCTGCGAGCATATCGCTTTTCCATTGCGTGGGCACGCGTTTTGCCACAGGGAACAGGCGCTATTAACCAGCAG
>WGEI01000499.1 GCA_015492875.1 Anaerolineae bacterium
GTTATTATTGCTGACCAGCAACACCAACAAAGCGATAATGGGGCCAATGATGAACCCAAGACCGAAGGCCGCGCCAATTAACCCCAGCCCCTGCGCGCGCGTCTTTTCCGAAGTCACATCGGTGAGGGCGGCTTGGGCGGCGGCAATATTCGCGCCACTGATGCCGTCGATAACCCGCGCCAATAAAATCATCCACAGCGAGTTAGCAAACCCCAGCACGAGAAAGCCGATAAATGTGCCAATCTGGCTGATGAGGAGGATGGGTTTACGTCCGTAACGGTCGGAGAGGCCGCCCAGTAAAGGGGCGCCAACGAACTGCATCAGCGGGTAGGCTGTAGCAACAACGCCAATTAAAAAGGCATTCGCACCAAAAGATGCGGCGTAGAGGTGTAATAATGGGATGATAATCGTCAAGCCGAGTATATCGACGAAAACGATAACGAAAACTGGTAAAACCCGCTTGAAGTCAAGGCGGTCTTCTGGAGGTGTAGTGGTTGGTTGTGTCATTCTTGTTCATCCTCAGCCTGTGATTTGAGGGCAAATACACTGACAAGAACTAGAGCCATAAGCGCCATCCCGCCATAAAGGAAGGGCGCACTAGAGCCGTTCTGTTCGAACAAATAGCCGCCAACAATGGGCGATATCGCATTGGCACTACTGACAAGCGCGGCGCTCACCCCTAAAATGCCGCCAACTTCATCTATAGGCACGCGCTTGGTAATCAAACTATTGATTGACGGGCGCAAGACCGCCGCACCAACAGATAGCGGCACCATAGCTACAGCGAGCCATAAAACGCCAGCAAGGCCGGTGTTCTCACCATCGGGAATATCGACGGCAATATCACGTGGGTTGAGCGTTTCGGCGCGGGTGGGTGCGCCAGCATGGGCTTGCTGGAGGGCGAGGCGCATCCGCAACGGGCTATAGCCGGGGAGGGGTTGCTCTGGCGTGGTGGCGGTCATCAACAGGCCAACGCCCAACAACGCCAAACCGCCAAAAATCACACGCCTATCGCCATAACGATTGCTCCAACGCCCGATATATCCCATCTGCACAGTGACCAGAATGAGGCCAACATAGATGAACAGCAGCGCGTTGCCCGTGCCACTAAAGCCCAACCTGTTCAAGGTAAAAACGCCGAGCAAACTTTCGAACGCAAAAAAGACGAACTGTTGGGCGAAGATGAGCACCAGCAAAATGGCGATGAGCGGATTGTTCAAGCCATGCCAGATACTGACGAAGGGGTTTAGTGAGCGCTGTGTTGGAGAGGTGTTATTGGCGTGCGTCTCTTTGAATAAAATCAGGGTGAGCAAAATAGCCATGCCAGAATAAACCGCAGCAGAAGCGGCGGGTAGGGCATAGTTATCGCCACTAATTTCCAACGATAAAATGGCGATAACTGGCCCCAAAATGAACGCCATGCCGAAGGCCGCGCCCGTCAACCCCAGCGCGCGGGTACGGTGGCGCTTCGGCGTGATGTCTGTCAAAGCGGCTTGGGCAACGGCGATATTGCCGCCAGTGAAACCATCAATTGCCCGCGAGAGAAACACCATCCACAATGCGTTAGAAGCAGCTAATAAGATAAAGCCGATGAGTGTCCCTATTTGGCTTAAAAGCAAAATGGGCTTGCGGCCATAGCGGTCGGAAAGCCGCCCTAGCAGGGGCGCGCCAATGAATTGGCAAGCGGGATAGGTTGCCGCCAGAAGGCCGATGGTCGTCGCATCGGCCCCATAGCGAATGGCATAGATATGTAAGAGGGGCAGAATAATCGTCAACCCCAGCATATCGACAAAAACAATGGCGAAGATGGGCAGCACTTTGCCGAAATCTAGCCGCTCATCCTGCGCATTGGCAGCATCGCGCTCAGACATATGCCGTTAGACCTGTCCACTCCACCCCTGTGGCAGGCGCGCAACGCCAACATAAACCAGCACTAGCACCGCTATGACAATGAGCAGGCTAGTGCGATAGCGCACTGCATCAGGCGCATTTTTCCAGCGCATGTGCATATGTGAAACGGCGACGGCGATAGTCATCGTCAGGGCGTGTTCCCAACGATAGCCAACGCCGAAAGAATTCAGCGCCAGAAAGAGAATTAAACCTAATACCCATTGCACAGTTGTCAAACCGCTGAAGGCAATCATCAAGCGGTAGGTCAATTGGTCATAAGCAGATTTTTGTACGAGACCAAGAACGAGTTTAAGCAAGGCCAAAATGGTGATGAGCACCACCAGCCAACGGACGCCGGAATGTAAACCAAAGAGGAAGTCCTGCATTACACATTTCTCCTATCAGATAACGGTCATTACACGCCTTCTAAACGTGTTAACAAATCAGTGAGCCATGATAATTCGAACTGTAAGAAACGCATATGATGTTCCAACACCCACTGCGGCGCACCTTCATGTTTTGGGGCGTTGGCCTCTAGATGATTTAAGCGCTCTGTTACAGCTTGATAGCGTTGCTGGAGTAGTGCGCGTGCTTCGGCGGCATCGAGCACATCGAGAAAGGCCAGACCAATATCGCCAGTAAAGTAAACTGGCTGTAACTGCGACAGATTTTCGCGCAGCAACTTTTGGAAGGCCGCCTCGCCCGCTTCGGTCAGGCTATAGATACGGCGTGGCGGATAGTTGCTATCACTATCATCATCCTTTTGCTCAATCCAGCCCCGTTCTACCATCTTATCTAGCAAATAGTAGGCGGTGGCCTTTTTAAGGTTGGTACAGGATGCCATATATTTGTTGATGAAATCGTGCAGGTGATAGCCGTAGTTATCGCCCCGCCGCAGCAAGCCCAAGAGTAAAAGTTCGCGTTCCATAAGCCCATATGGTCAGTTTTGACTAGTCAATTTTGTATTATAAAGCTGCAATGTGGGGCGTCAAGGGTGCATAATATTCTGAAGGCAGGTATCAACAAAGAAGAAAATTCTATGCTATGATTATTGAGATTATGATACACATCATGGAAAGGAAACCATGCCGAACCATCTTGCTGCGGGCGATTCAAAATCGGTCGATGATTTCTTAAAAGCGATTTGGGTTTTACAGCAATCTGGCGAGCGCGTCTCTACAAATGCACTAGCAGAGCGACTGGGCGTTAAAGCGCCTTCGGTGACCGATATGGCGCGCCGTATGGTGGATGCTGGTTTGGTGGATTATGTGCGTTATAAGGGCGTGATGTTGACG
Organism: Anaerolineae bacterium; assembly: GCA_015492875.1. Lineage (GTDB taxonomy): Bacteria > Chloroflexota > Anaerolineae > Aggregatilineales > Phototrophicaceae > S146-30. Next base: position 3,186 of record WGEI01000499.1, read on the forward strand.
CCAGCGGGCGAAGAAATTGCCCTAAAAATCATCCGTCGCCATCGCTTGCTAGAGTTATATCTGGTGGAAGAGCTGGGCTACAACTTACACGAGGTTCATGAAGAGGCCGATAACTTAGAGCATGCGGTGAGCGACCGCTTCATTGCGGCAATAGCCGCCAAGCTGAACCACCCCACACTAGACCCGCATGGTGACCCTATTCCCAATAGCGACGGTACAATCGCCGCCAGAGAGCTTGTGCCACTCACAGAATTGCCAATAGGGACAGCGGCCAAAGTATCACGTTTGACGACCAGCGACCCACACATGCTCCAGCACATTTTAGACCGTGGCCTCAAGCTCGGCCAAACCATCGAAGTGACCCAACGCGACCCCTTTGCTGGCCCGCTCACGCTTAATCTCGAAGGAGAACAAGCTGTATTGGGGCATAACGTAGCGGGAGTTATTTGGGTAGAACAGCTATAAACTAGACCGCCCCGGTGTTGATGCAACGGATGATAATGCCCGCTAACAGGGCAAAGCCCCACATATAGCTGCCCATTGCTGGCCGTTTTTCCGCCGTGATTTCTACAAAGATGAAAAAAGGCAATGCTAAAACCGTCGCCGCGCCATAAATCACGTGGACATCTTCTGCCGGGCGCAACCCTTGTAAAAACATCATCCCGCCAATGAGCGCCTCGAAGAGCATCACCCCGACCATGATATACACCCCGCGCCGAAAATATGGCGTGACATCGGCATGGCGAGCAAGGCCAATATAGAGGGCGAGGATGAAAAGCGCCGTAGAGACAAGCAGCGTGTAGCGGCTCAAATGAAAATGCAGGTTTCGCAACAGTAAAATAAACGGTGGCGCGGGTGTCGTCGCCAGACTATCGATGATAACAAGAATGCAGAAGGCGACTGTGCCAATAATCAGCGCCTTATCCATAGGCCGAATAGAAATGAAGCCTATCTTGCCATTAAATTCAGCGATGCGTCGCGTGGCGCGTGGCGCTGTTTTTTTGCTCATCAATCACTCGCCCCCACAGTTTTGATCACGCCCCTTGTCACTTTATCCCCACGCGTGGCATATAGAAAGCCGATGAATATCAAAATTGCGCCCATCATCTCGCCAAAGTATTTGAAAGATGGGTCGCCCAACCTGATGAGCGCACCACCAAACGCCGGGAACAAACCACCAGCCGCGATGAACAAATTGCCAATCATACGGTGGCGCATAACCTGCTTACGGCGGAAGGCGCGGGCGCTATAAATTGCGCCACCGACGAGCAACACCGTGCCCCAAATGTTCATAATGGGTGAAAAGAAGCGCACTGTACCGCGGGCACTACCACTCATAATGCCGGGCTGTACCAATTCGCCATTGGCATCGTAGACATCTCGATAAACCTCAGTCATATCAGCATTGAGATGCCAAGCATCGCCGTTGAAGGGTGTGAAGAACAGCGTCCATGGCAAGGTCATCAGCCCAACTAAAATGAGCGCCATTTGCATATTACGGGCGATATTGCCGCGGCGTATCAAGAGATAGGCCGTACCCTGCCCCAGCCACGGCGCCACCATCAACGCGCCGGACCAATACCACAGGCCGAAGAAAAAGGGCGACCAAGTGAAGCTCAAAATCACCTGACTGAATGTACCAAGAAAGTACATAACCAAGCCAATACCCCAAGCAAGCGTATAGTTGCGGCGGCCAACCCACCAGCGATAGAGGACAATGGTGGCGAATATGCCGCTGATAATAGCTGAAACCATAGAAAGGATGAGCGATAACATAAGTTTACCCCTCTGCTACTAAACTGCCCCTATGATAGCAAAGCGGGCGCCAAAAATCCGTAGTGAGTCCACCTCAATGTCTGTATAGGAAAAATAAAAAAGGTGAAAATTTCTAACTCGTGACCAGCAAATTCTCGGCATAAAACAGCAAATTACGTATAATGATATTATCGTATAGTGTAGAGGGGATAGCACAGCATGAATACTCCGCAAAGTAGTACGCAAAACTCAACTTTAGCCGTCGTCACCGCTATTTACATGGTCATCCTTGGCATTGGCAGCTTCTGCCTGAACATTAGCCTGGTTGTTGGCGGGAGCATTCTAGGAGGCCTTGCTGGAGAGCTTCAATCTGTTGCTAGTGAAGCAGATGCTGAAGCAGCAGCAATCGCTTCGGAGGCTGCCGCTGTGGGCGGTTTTGCCACCATCTTAGGCATTCTTGGTCTCGTGCTGGCGATAGCTGCTCTTGTTGTTGGGGTTGGCCTTTTCATGCGCAAGCCATGGGCCTATATGGGCACGATTTATGTTTGTGCCGCGCTCATTATCACATGGCTGCTCAGCGTGCTATTTGGCGGTGGGATAGGCATCGTCCAGATAATCTTCTTGATTATTAACGCGATAATCATCTTTTTGTTCTGGACGGACAAAGGCACAAAGCAGGCTTTTGGCCGCGCCTAATCAAAGCAGAAAATAGTTGAATAGGGGTGTAGCTATGGCGCTACGCCTTTTTTTATTGCGCCAGAAAGTAGTGTATCGCTTTCGGCTGAAATAGAAAAAGATGTGAAAACCCGACTAGCCATAAAGCGGGGGTTTGGGGGCGGCAAGCTACCATTATTGGCGGAAGTGCGTTTTATGGGGCGCTGCCCCATGCCCCA
>WGEI01000500.1 GCA_015492875.1 Anaerolineae bacterium
CATTAAATCACCCTTACAGATGAGGATGATTATATTTTATATAAGATGCAAAAGATATAAAAATATGTAAAAATAATGTAACAGTAAGTTATTCGTAGGGGATACGTAAGTAAAAAGCGCCACGCAGGCGCTCTTTTGAGAAAAGTCGGTTACAGGTGTCGTTTAAGGTTGCTCACACACTACTGTTTCGGCGTTCACGCATGTATCTGTGCTGTTGGGGTCTGCACCACTTCCAACTAACGGGTCTGTGTCGCCGATAGCCGTATCATTACCAGCCCCCCCATCGATAGTGTCATCGCCGCTACCAAAACCAGAGACGGTATCGCCATAAATCAAATCGTCGCCTTCTTCCCCCCATATCAAATCATTACCACTACCATCACCAAACCAACTATCGCCCACAATATCATCATCGCCGCTGCCGCCATAAATGGCATCATTACCGCTACCTTCATCAAGGGTGCTATCACCAAAAATTAAATCATCCCCACCATAGCCGAAGATGGCATCACTGCCAGGGCTGCCTACAATGATATTCGGATTATCGTTGCCATAAATGGTCAAGCCACAAATCCCCGTCAAGTCAATGGAGGAGGCCACAAAAATATCATCATCAATGAAAATATCATACCAGCCATTATAGGGGCTACCGCTCAGCACAACTGTTTTGTTGATACATGGCAGGCAAGATGAGACGGACATCACTTGCTCTAGGGAGAACATACCGGCCTGCACACGCGGCAAATACCATCCCATCTCCCACATACACGCCGCCAGCGTCGGGTCTGGGCTATCGCAACGACCATCGCCCCACGGCTCGCCTGAAAAACACCAGTTGTAGTCCTCAGATAAGGTGTCATCTTGCGCGGCGGTCAGTGGCAACAAAAGCCCCGCATAAATCAGAAGTAGTATAGAAGCAAAAATATATTTTCTCATTTCACATACCTCATTAGACTAGTAGCGATACTCTTATTATATCCATTATGAATAAGCGTGGCTGTAAAAACATATAAAAACAGCGCAACAATATGTTACATACTCAAAAAAACAGTCAACAAAAGAGCGCCACGTATGGTGACGCCCTTATCGAAGTTGAAGTTAGTGACTGCTATAGATTTAATCACCACTAGCGCTTGCTGGGGCTTCGTCCAGCGGGTAGGGCAGTACATCTGGCCACGCGGTTGCGCCATGCTCGTGCACGTCAATACCCACCACTTCAGCCTCTGGACTGATGCGCAACAGGCCAAGCGCTTTAATCGCACTGAACATCACTATGGCAGTCACAGCCGCCCAGATGGCTACAGCAAGCACGCCGAATAACTGTGTGCCTAGCAGCGCTAAACCGCCACCCGTGAACAGGCCAGCGCCGCCACCAGTCAAGGCTTCGATACCGAACAGACCGATAGCTAACGTCCCCCATGCGCCACAGACACCATGCACGGCGAACGCGCCAACTGCGTCATCAATTTTGGCCATTTCTACTGCGCTCACGGCCAGCACAACCAACACACCAGCAACACCGCCGATAATCATCGCTGTGGCAGGTGTGACGAAGGCGCAGCCAGCGGTGATACCGACCAAACCGGCCAAACTACCGTTGAGGGCGAAGGGTAAATCCCATTTGCCCGTGCGGAAGTAAACGAAGAGCATGGCGACAATTGCGCCGACACAGGCGGCTAAAGTGGTATTCACCGCAACCAAGCCCATGATGTTCACATCGCTGGCGGCCAAAGTAGAGCCAACATTGAAGCCATACCAACCGAACCATAGAATGAACGTGCCCAATGTAGCGAGCGCGAGGTTCGACGGGCGTGGCGGATTGCCCCAAACACGCCCCGGACGCGCGCCAACGAACGCCGCACCAACCAGCGCAATGATGCCGCCCGTTTGGTGCACCACCGTGCTGCCAGCAAAATCGAGGAAGCCGCGCTCTGCTAACCAGCCGCCACCCCATACCCAGAAGACGACGACGGGATAAATGAACGCGCCGAGAATGGCGCTATAGATAAGTTTGCCGACGAAGTTTGTGCGTTCAGCCATGGCGCCGGTGGCAATCGTCGCGGCAGCGCCAGCAAAGGCAAATTGGAAGAAGAAGCCGACAAACGCCGCGCCATCGCCCGCGCCAGTGCCATCGATACCGCCCAGCATCAGCGTTGGCGTGCCGAAGAGCAAGCTACCCTCTGCACTGGCGAAAGCAATACCATAACCCACTATGAAGAAGAGAATGCCGGTAACGGCGGCATCCATGAAGTTTTCGATCATCGAGTTCACCACACCCGTTTGGCGAATCATACCGCCCTCTAGCATGGCAAAACCCGCCTGCATGAAGAAGACAAGGAAACCGGCCAATAAAACCCATGTTTGGTCAAGGTTGAACTGCACCGTTTCCACCGCTTCAATGGTGGCAAATTGACCAGCGGGGTCAATCACGGTTGCTGACGGTGATTCATCGGCCGGCTCATCTTGCGCCAATGACGCCGTAGCCATTGCTGATACGATAAACGCCGCGATAAGGACGGCGAGGAGGCGGAAGAGTAGTTTGCGACCTGACATTTTGTTATACCTCTCGCACATGATGGTTGACAATCTGGTATGCGCCCTCAGTGTACTATGGCCGCAAGTGGGGGCATAACGTATGCTTTTCCCAAATTTTTCAACGATGCTTTGTCACATCATGACAAAAATTCTTTCACCTTGTGAGGCATTCACAAAAAAGAAGAAGCGCTTTTTAGCGGCATTCACTAAAAGGCGCTTTATAAAATTTGACCAGTCAATCAGATGGCTATCGGGGAGAAGAAGCCGCCAACTTTTGGCACTATTCAACCAGGGCGGCATCTGTTTCGCTGGGCAGGGGCGCATTTTGCCGCCGCCTCAACTGGAGCTGTAGCCCGCCCTTTGGCCGCAGGGTAATGAGCGGTTCTGGCTCTGGAACGCGCTGCTGTGCCAACGCCACATCGTACTGCTGCATAATCGTGGCCAGCACAAGCGTCGCTTCCATCATGGCGAAACTATTGCCAATGCAAATGCGCGGCCCCCCGCCAAAGGGGAAATAGACGAATTTGGGGCGCGCCTCCTCTTTTTCTGGCGTGAAGCGCGTCGGGTCAAAGCGCTCTGGCTCATCCCAGTATTGCGGATGGCGGTGCATCGCCCACTGGCTCATGATGACCACCGATTGGGGCTGAACGGTATAACCGCCAATGACGAGGGGCGTCATGGGCATCCGTGAGAGTATCCACGCCGGCGGATAGAGGCGCATGGCCTCTTTGACAACCATCTCGGTATAGCGCAGGGTGGGCAGGTCCGCGAAGGTTGGGGTGCGCCCGTTCAAAACGCTATCCAACTCTTGGCGCAGACGCGCCACCTCTTGCGGGTGCTGGCTGAGGAGATAGAGCGTCCATGCGAGCGCGTTGGCGGTAGTTTCGTGGCCGGCGATGAAGAGCGTCATCACCTCATCGCGCACCTGTTTATCGCTCATGCGGCTGCCGTCATCTTCGTCTTGCGCCTGTAGGAGCATGGAGAGCAAATCGCCCGTATCTTCGCCACTCTGCCGCCGCTGCTGGATGATGTTATAAATGGCCGAATTCAACAGCGTGAACTGGCGTTTGCGCTCACGATTGGCGGGGGTGGGCAACCACGCGGGCACACTGACCGCGCGCATCATGCGGTCGGCGGCGGTCTCTATGGCTAGCGTAATCGCCTCGCCCAAAGCATCCGCCTTAGCGCCTATATCGGCATTGAAGAGCGCTTTGGCCACAATTTGCATGGTGAGGCGCATCATCTCCTCTGCTATGTTAACCGTGACTTCCGCGCCCCATTGTGCCATCAGGCGCTGGGTATAAGCCACCATGATATCGCCATAGGCGGCGATGCGCTGATGGTGAAAAGCGGGCTGGATTAAACGGCGTTGGCGGCGATGAAAATCACCCTCGCTCAAGAGCAAGCCCTGCCCTAAGACTACTTCGGCATTACGCCGAAACATGGGCGTTTTGGTGAAATGCTTGGCATCGTGCACCAAAACCTGATGAATATAGTCGGGATGATTGAGCATATAGCCGTGACGACGGAGAAAGCGCAAATGGACAATATCGCCATAATCCCGCGTGCGCTCTAAAAAGTGCAGGGTGTCACGGCGAAATAAACGCAGATGCCCGATGAACGGCTCTGCCGGTGGGGTTGTCGGATAAGGTAACGCGGCCATTGAAATGTCCCTTTCTACACAATGCGCCTAAGCTGTAGTATCCCTAATGTTGCGGCGCATCGTTGTATATTTCTAGACAGGTTGTATATAATAAGGATAAGCTAAAAACGCAGGCTGTCAACAAGTAATTTAGTCATAGTGTCTAATAGTAGACAATTGTATAGAAGGTGAACATCGTGAGCGAACCCAAAAAACAAAAAGTAGACCGACGTGTGCGGCGCACCCACCGTATGCTACGCGAAGCCCTGCTCGAACTCATTTTAGAAAAGGGCTACGACAATATCTCGATTAACGACATCACCACCCGTGCCGACCTCAGCCGCGCCACGTTTTACCTACACTATCAAGATAAAGACCACTTGCTGATGAGTAGTTTAGAGGAAATGTTCGATGATTTGGTCAACCAGCGCTTACAAAGCCTAGACCCGACAACGCTGATGCAGGGCGATGGTACGCCCCCCAGCCTTTATGCTTTTTACCATGCTGCCGAGTATAAAGACCTTTATCGCGCCCTATTGAGTGAGCGCGGCGTCGCTTCGGTATTGCATCGCATTCGGCGCTATATGGCGCAAATCACCCGCAGGCAACTGATGAACTACTTCACCCATATACCAGCCAGCACGCTAGAGTTTATCGCCCAGTATATGGCCGGCTCGCTGTTGAATATGCTGCTGTGGTGGCTAGAAAACGAGATGCCGCACCCACCGGAGGAGATGGCGCAACGCTATCACTTGCTCACGGTGAATGGGCTACGGGGATTGCTCCCCTCGTTAGTCCCCCTAGACGGCGATACATCAGATTAGCGCTCTTTTGCTTCCAAAATGGCCTTTAGGCGCGCTAGGTCATCGTTGAGTTGGCGGCGGATGCGCATTGGCATAAAGGGCGAGAGAATACGGGTGAAAAATCCGCCGGGGGTGACGCGCTCGATGGTGATTTTGGTTGTGCGCCCAACGGGCATGAAGGTATAGGTATCGCGCACTTGCCAGCGCCCCAAGACGCCGCGCAAGGCCAGCACTTTGTTGGGCTGGTAGTCAACGACATCGGCATTAAATAGCCAGCCCCGTTTACGCTCTTGCGTGACCATCGCGCCAATGCGTAACGCGCCATCGGGCACAACCGTGACTTGCCCGGTGCCCGCTTGCCACTCGGTGGTGTTTTGCCAATTGGCCACATACTGAAATACTTCGCTGATGGGGCGCTCAATGATAATGCTGTGTTCAAAAACAGTCGCCATAAGCCGCACTCCTCACATCCATAAACCCGATTACCTTTGATTATAGCGGCTGGCGGTTATAAGCCAAACGGTTAGGCACTAGTCACATGGGGGCTGACTGCCCCCAACCCCCTGTTTCAGGGCTAATCGTCAAAGCCGATTAGCCTTAAAAATCCTGTTGCGGAGGATTATCAAGCGTGGCGCTATGGTGGGTTATCGCAGCAATCTAGCGCTAGCGCCGAACAAACAGGGTAAATCTTTTGCGAAGGCCTCTCGCGCAGCGAGGGCGTTCGCCCAGAAAAGTTTTTGTCCACTTTTTACAAAAAGTGGTGGGGCATGGGACAGTGTCCCGCGTAACCAACTTTGACATGGAGGCTTGCCGCCCCCATACCCCTGCTTTAAGGATTGTCATCCTTAAAAATCCTGTTGCGGAGGATTATCAAGCGTGGCGCTATGGTGGACTATCGCTACAATCTAACCTTAGCGCCGAACAAACAGGGGAAACCTTTTACGAAGGCCTCTCGCGCAGCGAGGGCGTTCGCCCAGAAAAGTTTTTGTCCA
>WGEI01000501.1 GCA_015492875.1 Anaerolineae bacterium
CTATAGATACCTTACTCACACACGCTGCTGCCTTAGTCAGTAGCTACGGCCATGAGGCTACGGTTAATGCCCTACGGCAGGTGATTGATGAATACCGTACAGGCATTTTGGATGGCCATATTCTCCAGATAGACCACACTGCTATCCTTGCCTCTGCAGAACAGCAATTACAACAGGCCTTTCAGCCATCCCTATCTCCAGTCATTAATGCGACAGGCGTCATTATTCACACCAATCTTGGGCGCGCCCTCCTTTCAGATGCAGCACAGCAGGCCTTGCTGCTTGTGGCTGGCCAATATAACACACTGGAATATGATATTGCCTCTGGCCAGCGCGGTAGCCGTTATATCCATGCCGAAGCGTGGCTCTGTGAACTCACCGGCGCAGAGGCCGCCCTTGTCGTCAATAATAATGCTGCCGCATTAGTGCTCATCTTGGCCACATTGGGGCAAGGCAAAGAAGTCATCATCTCTCGTGGCCAACTGGTAGAAATTGGCGGCGGCTTCCGCATCCCCGACATTATGGCGCAAAGTGGCGCTCATCTCGTCGAAATCGGCACGACCAACCGCACCCATCCTGCGGACTATGAACGTGCCATCACAGAAAACACAGCTATGCTCATGCGCGTTCACGCTTCCAATTTTAAGCAAATCGGTTTCACTCAAAGCGTCTCACTGGCCGAGATTGTCGCTATTGCACACCGCCATAACTGTTATGTGATAGATGATCTCGGTAGCGGTGCGTTGCTTGATACCGAGCGCTATGGCCTGCAACACGAACCCACTGTGCAAGAGAGCGTGCAAGCTGGCGTTGACCTTGTCGCCTTCAGTGGCGATAAACTGTTGGGCGGGCCACAGGCTGGTATCATTGTCGGGCGTGCCAACCTGATTGAACGCTTGAAAGCCCATCCGCTTGCCCGTGCTTTTCGTGCAGATAAACTGTGCTACGCCGCCCTGAATGCCACCCTCAGCCACTATCGACGGGGCGAAGCAGAGCGCGAAATCCCCATTTGGCGCATGATGGCGCGCGCTTATGGCGAACTCAACGCCATTGCTGCCCGCTGGGCTGCGGCTGTAGGCGGCGCTGTAGTGGCGGGCGAATCGGCCATTGGTGGCGGTAGCCTCCCCGGCGCCACTTTGCCCACAGCGCTATTGGCCATCGATACGCCTCATCCCCATATCCTCGCCGAGCAATTACGCCGCTATAACCCGCCTGTTATTGCACGCATTGCTGATGGCCGCCTTTTGTTAGACCCGCGCACGGTTTTGCCAGAGCAAGAGCCGCGCTTACTCGCTGCGCTCAAACACGCTTTACAGCAGGGATAATGGGCTGGCTATTTGCTCTTAAACACTTTTCCTATATGCTCTATTGGTCTTGAAAAATATAAAAAGGATGTGCTATGCGCTCTGATATTGATCGTTTGATGGCGACCCGTCAACTCGATGCGCTGGTTATTGCTGGTGACCACGACTTTAACCCGCCCCGCCACTACTTGACTGATGGCGCTCATGTCACTGGTGGCCTTGTGGTCAAAAAGCGTGACGAAGCGCCCTTTATGGTTGTTAATGCGATGGAAGTTGAAGAGGCGGCCAAAAGTGGGCTACACGTTTACACCTATCAAGACTTGGGTTGGGTAGAGCTTATGCAGAAGTTTGAAGGCGACCGCTACCGCGCTGCAGTTGGTTTATGGGCGAATGCATTAGCCCGTGCTGGTGTGGAATCTGGGCGGGTGGGTATCTATGGTTCTGGCGACCTCTCTACAATTCTAGCCGTCACCCACCAACTCGCCGCTGATTATCCCCAGTATGAATTTGTTGGCGAACAAGGCTTAACCCTCTTTGATGAAGCCGCCATTACTAAAGATGCCGCCGAAATTGACCGCATTCGTCATGTTGCCCGCCGCACTTCAGACGTAGTGCGCGCCACTTGGGATTACATCAGCAGCCATAAACAAGCAGATAATGGCCATGTCGTCGATGCCAACGGACAGCCCCTCACCATTGGCGCGGTGAAGCGGTTCATCCGCCTCGCTTTGATTGAGCGCGAGTTAGAAGATACCGGCATGATTTTTGCACAGGGGCGCGATGGTGGTTTCCCCCATAGTCGTGGTGAAGATGATGATATTCTCATGGTAGGGCAAGCGATTGTCTTCGACCTCTTCCCTCGCGAACTCGGTGGCGGTTATCACCACGACATGACCCGCACATGGTGCATCGGCCATGCCCCCGCTGCCGTGCAACAAGCCTATGACCACGTCATAGAGGCCTTCAACCGTGCAGTTGCGGTCTTCGGCGTGGAAAAACCCACCCGCCTGATGGATGAAGCCGTGAACGATGTGTTTGAAGCGTATGGTCACCCAACCTTACGCCAAAACCCCGCGACCACAACCGGTTATATGCATTCGCTTGGGCATGGCGTCGGCTTGAAGATACACGAAATGCCGCGCATCAGTTTCATGGCACAGGAAGACCATTTTCAAATAGGGAATGTCTTCACCATAGAACCTGGCCTGTATTATCCAGAACAAGGTTTCGGCATACGTATTGAGGATACCGTATATGTTGCCGAAAATGGCGAGCTAGTCACCCTGACCGATGTGCCCAAAGACCTCGTTTTGCCGCTAAAAACTTAAATTAGGCCTAACTACAACTTAAAATATGACATACGTCATGCAGTAAAGCCGAAACCACTCGTATAATGAATGTGGTTTCGTAAGCGCAGTGAGAATTGGAACAGACACAATGAGCACCATTGGTACACCTGATAATCCCCTGAAAGTTGCCATCATCGGCTCCGGTCCTTCGGGGTTTTATGCCGCCGAACATCTTCTTAAACAAAAAGACCTCGCCGTTCAAGTTGATATGTTCGAACGCCTGCCAACGCCTTTTGGTTTGGTGCGCGGCGGTGTTGCCCCAGACCATCAGAAAATCAAGTCTGTGACAAAAGTATATGAACGCATTGCCCAAAAGCCCAACTTTCGCTTTTTTGGTCATGTGGAATTTGGCAAAGATATTACCCGCGCCGATGTTGAATCGCTGTACCACGCGGTGATTTATGCTGTTGGCGCACAAACAGACCGCAAGCTGAATATCCCCGGCGAGGATTTGCCCGGCAGCCATCCCGCTACGGAATTCGTTGCTTGGTATAACGCCCATCCCGATTATCGGGATTTACAGTTTGACCTGACCCAAGAAAACGTGGCCGTCATTGGCGTTGGCAACGTGGCGATGGATGTCGCCCGTATTCTGGCGCGCACCGTCGACGAACTGCGCGAGACAGATATTGCCGATTATGCCCTTGATGCACTGGCGCAAAGCCGCGTCACCAATATCTATATTTTGGGGCGGCGGGGGCCGGCAC
>WGEI01000502.1 GCA_015492875.1 Anaerolineae bacterium
GCGTCGGGAACGTATGGGACATATTGAGCTGGCTGCACCTGTTGCTCATGTATGGTATACACGCCGTGTCCCTAGTTATCTCGGCCTACTACTCGACATTAGCCGTCGCAACCTAGACCGCGTCCTTTATTTTGCTCAATACGTTGTCACCCATGTTGATGAAGAAGCGCGCAATAAGGCGCTCGCTCGTATTGATAAAGAATTAGAAGCACGTGAACGTGAATTGGGCGGTGATATTGAAGAGCAAATGAGCGCCATCCGCGAAGACCGCGATGCCGCGCTTAACGCTTTTCAGGAACGCGAGCAGCAAATTTACGATCACTTCGAAAATGAGCTGACCCGCCTCAGTGACGAAGTCATGCAAGAAGCGCAATCCGTTCAAGAGCGTGTTGAAGGGCTTGTTGGCTCAATTGCGCCCACTGATGTTGATTTTGAAACGCTGGATATGGTGATTGTCGCCAAAGGCGAGATGGTCACCAATGAACATATTGCCCGCATTCAGGCTGCGGTCAACAACTATCTCAACGAGTTACAAGCCGAAATTGAAGACATGCGGCAACAAGAGATAGAGCGGCTACGTAGCGAAGCCGATAGCGTGATGGGTGGTAGTGGTGAAGCGTTAGATGAACAACTCTCCGAACTTGACCAGCGTTTGCAAGCCATACGCCAGAGTGCTGAACGGGCACGGCAGGAACTGCGCGAGCTACATGTGCTGCAATTCCTCTCTGAAGCGCGCTATCGTGAGCTAAAGAGCCGCTATGGTAACGTGTTTCAAGCGAGCATGGGCGCTGAGGCGTTTTATGACATTTTGAAAAACTTGAACCTTGATAAGCTCTCGGTAGAGCTGTGGAACGAAGTTCGGACGACGCGGAGCAAGCAACGCCGTAAGAAAGCAACGAAACGCCTTCGTGTCGTGGAAGCGCTGCGCAAGAGCGGCAATCGTCCAGAATGGATGATTTTGACCGTGTTGCCCGTTATCCCGCCAGATTTACGCCCGATGGTGCAGCTTGATGGTGGGCGCTTCGCCACGAGTGACTTAAACGACTTATATCGCCGCGTGATTAACCGTAACAATCGCCTGCGTCATCTGTTGGATTTGGGCGCACCGGATGTTATCGTGCGCAATGAGAAGCGTATGCTTCAAGAGGCGGTTGACAGCCTGATTGACAATAGCCAACGTGGTAAAGCGTTGAGCCGCCGTGGTCGCCGTGAACTCAAATCGTTGAGTGATATGCTCAAGGGTAAGAAGGGGCGCTTCCGTCGTAACTTGCTTGGTAAGCGTGTCGACTATTCTGGGCGTTCGGTCATTGTTATTGGCCCACGCTTGAAACTGCACCAATGCGGTTTACCCAAGACAATGGCGCTAGAGCTTTATCGCCCATTCGTCATCAGCCGCTTAGTACAATATAACTACGCCAGCAATGTGAAGGGCGCGAAGCGTATTATCGAGCGGCAGAAGCCCGAAGTCTGGGAAGTTCTAGAAGAAGTCATCAAAGAACGTCCCGTCTTGTTGAACCGCGCCCCCACCCTGCACCGTTTGGGTATTCAAGCCTTCGAGCCTATTTTGGTAGAAGGTAAAGCAATTCAGATTCACCCACTGGTCTGCTCCGCCTTCAATGCGGACTTTGACGGTGACCAGATGGCCGTGCATGTGCCATTGAGCCAAAAAGCGGTACAGGAAGCGCGCGAACGGATGCTGAGTAGCCGCAACCTGCTCAAGCCGGCGGATGGTAGTCCAATTGTTGGGCCATCAAAAGATATGGTTTTAGGTATTTATTACCTGACCATGGACCCAACAGTGGAAATTGTGGCGCTTAAAGAACGTGCGGATGAGTTCCGTTCTTCAAGCGTGCTAGAAAATCCTGATTTGCGTGTTGGCATTGCCTTCCGTAGCAATGGTTACTATTACTCGCTCTATCGTGATATTCCCGGCACCCAACTATTCATGGACCGTATTGAAGCTGATGAGAATGGGCGGCGGGTTGTTGTCGAAACTGCTTTTGAGGCTACACTACGAGCATTATTAGAAGGGGAAATCGATTGCCTCTTGGCCAATACGGTGGAAATGAAGAAGCTTGTTGCCGCACGTGGGCTGGAAAATACTGTAGAAATCACAAACTTGCATGAGCGCCGCCTCGTAGTTGATATGGATGAGGTGGAATATCTCTACAAGTTAGGCATTGTCAACCTGCATACGCCCATTTTGCTGGGCAATGTTTACGACCATAAAAGCCCGCAGGAGAACCCAGAGCCGACGACGGTTGGGCGGGCGATTTTTAACCGCATTTTGCCGGATGAGTTGCGTTATGTTCAGGAGACGCTCGGCAAGAAGGGATTGCAAAAGTTAGTTGCGCAAGCTTACCAGCGTGTTGGGCCAGAGGAGACGACAGAAATCGTTGACCAGATTAAGAACTATGGTTTCCACTACGCCATGATTTCTGGAACAACTATCGCCATTAGCGATTTGACTATCCCTGATGAGCGGCAAGAAATCCTGCAACGGGCTGAAGAAGTGGTTCAGCGTGCAGAGCGTGATTACCGTCGTGGTCTGATTACGGAAGAAGAGCGTTACCAGATTACAATTGACGAATGGACTAAGGCTAAAGACCAGCTGCAGGAGATTATCCGCAACACGCTAGACCCGTATGGCCCAATCGCCATTATGGCTATTTCTGGTTCAACAAAGGGTGGTTTTGGCCCGATTACTCAGTTGGCCGGTATGCGCGGCCTGATGGCTGACCCGTCTGGTCGTATTATTGACTTGCCAATTATCAGCCACTTCCGCGAAGGCTTGACAGCACTGGAATATTTCATTTCCACGCATGGTGCTCGTAAAGGTCTGGCGGATACGGCGCTACGTACAGCAGATGCGGGGTATCTTACTCGCCGCCTTGTCGATGTGGCGCAGGATACGATCATCAACCGTTGGGATTGTGGGACAAAACGTGGTTTGCGCATTCGCCGTTCAGATGATATTGCTGGCCAAAATATGTATGAGCGCATTGTTGGGCGCTGCGCAGCGCGTGACGTGCACCACCCAGAGACGGACGAACTCATCGTCGGGCGCAACGAGATGATCACGGAAAACATCGCTGAGGTGATCCAGAATAGTGCTATAGAAGACGTATGGGTACGCAGCCCAATGACTTGCTCGCTGATTCATGGCATTTGCGCCTTGTGCTATGGGCGTGATTTGGGTACGGGCGAGATGGTTGAGATTGGTACTGCCGTTGGCATCATTGCGGCGCAGTCCATCGGTGAGCCTGGTACGCAGCTAACGCTACGTACGTTCCACACTGGTGGTACAGCGAGCGGTAGCGGTGACATCACCAGCGGTCTTCCCCGTGTGGAAGAGCTATTCGAAGCGCGGCGGAAACCAAAAGGTGAAGCAGTGATGACTGATATTGGCGGCATTTTGCGCCTCACCCGCCGCGAAGATGGTGTTCGTATTGCCACTGTCATTGATAGTGAAGTCTTCAACGAAGAGCATACTATCCCAGCGGGTTGGGAACTCAAAGTTGAAGACGATGATACGGTGAAAGCTGGCGGTATCATAGCCAGCGAGCCAGATGGCGAAGGCACAGTTGTGGCCAATATGGAAGGCACGGTATACATCGAGGACGATAAGGTTTATATCCGTGCAGAGCGCCGTCAAGAGGAAGAGTATGAAATTCCATCAAATGCCCGTTTGATGGACGGCATTTACGATGGTATGCAAGTGCGGCCTGGCCAACAGCTCACTGAAGGTTCTAAGAACCCGCACCGCATTTTGCGCGTGCTCGGTGAAGACGCAGCTCAGGAATATCTGCTCACCGAAGTGCAGAAGGTTTACCGCAATCAAGGTGTGACTATCTCCGATAAACACTTCGAAATCATCATTCGTAAGATGCTGTCGAAAGTGCAAATCACCCGTAGCGGTGATAGCAACTTACTACCCGGCGAGTTAGTTGACCGCTTGCTCTTGCTGGATATTAACGAGGAGCTATTGGCGCAAGGGCGCGAACCTGCCGCTGGTGTACCCGTATTGCTCGGTGTCACAAAAGCAGCACTCACAACTGAGAGCTTCCTCGCTGCGGCTAGCTTCCAGCATACGATTAAGGTGTTGGCGGGCGCTGCAATTGAGGGCAAGGTTGATAATCTGTATGGCCTCAAGGAAAACGTGATTATCGGCAAGCTCATTCCGGCGGGCACAGGTTTCCATGCCTATAAAGACCGTGAGCGAATTGCGCCTAATCGTTCGCTAGAGGAACAAGGGGCGTTTGACCCGCTGGCTGAAGATGTAGATGATACCGATAGTATTGAAGATAGTGTGGGCGATTTCTAAAGCAGAGATTGCCAAACACACCTTAACGGAAAAGGCGCGACCATTTGGGCCGCGCCTTTTTGATTAGCTAGAGGTTATGTTTGATGCTAGTTTTCAGGATTAAGCGAAACATGCAACATGCTGAAGAGCGGGCGCTCTGGCGGGGTCAGCGGCGTGATGATGCTATAGCCCGCAATTTCGTGGCGCTGCTGGATGAGCGTTTCGTTGGCAAAGTTCAAATTCCAGACGAACATGGGGCCAACATAATCGAGTTGCTGGCCAATTTCCAGCGCGCGAATAGTATACCAACCCTGCTGCTCCGCCGAGTTATAGGTGAAAAACACTTCCGGCGGCTCAGTAGAATAGCCTTCCCATGTTGGCCAGCCGAATTCTGTAACCCAAATTTGGACATTATGGCCATTACGAAGCATGATGTTGTGATAGTCTTCGAGTGTATCTAGGAAGAAGAAACGCGGGTCATCATCCCAACCACGCCCCTCGATGGGGTTACAGCAACGGGTATCGGGCGGATTACCCCAGCCAAAGGGATGTGCGCCCACTGCTATATCGGTATAAGAGGCGAGGCCTGCCGCATACATTTCCTGTAAAAAGGCACGATCATCGCGGGAATAGGGAGAATCTGCGGTAGGGGCTAAACCCGCCGTTACAACCATGAGGTCGGGTGAGTAAGCGCGCACAGCATCATATCCCACGCGGAAAAGCGCCATATAGCCCTGCCCTGTCAAAGGATGTACCCCCGTCCATTCACGAACAAGGTTAGGCTCATTCCAGATTTCAACCGCATCAATTACATTGCCAATTTTATCGAGCATGAAGGTGATGAAGTTATAGAGCAACGCTGGGTCGTCGGGAGGGCCGTCAAAATTCTGATTCGATGGACGTGCCCAAGCAGGCGCTTTAGCCACACTAACCAAAATACGGAAACCACGCTTTTTAGCCGCCTGTACATGAAGCTGGAAAAGCGCAAAGTTCTGCCCAAAATCATCGGGGCCGTTGGGCTGTAGATATGCCCAATTAGCTTGCACTTTCACCCAACCAGAGCCGATATAAGACATGCGATTGAGCGCATCTTCCCAATCTTCCATAGTGACATTGGTGAACAACTGAACACCGACTTGCGCTGGGTCAAGTTCTGGCAAGGGTTGGGGTGTGGCTGTTGGCGGTGGAATTGGGGTTGGAGAAAGCACGGGCGATGGCACAATAGTCGGCGGTTTTGGCGTCTCGGTTGGAGGCACAACATAATCTTCGCCGATAATTGGCCCAACGATAGTCACATCAGGGTCTGGGGTTGATGATGGCAGCGGGGTTAAGGTTGGCAAGGGTGTCAAAGTCGGCACTGTTGTTGGAAGGGCAACTTCCGATGTGCCATCTACGGCATCGGTAGGTGCGTTTTGCTCTTGAGCTTCGGTGGCAGTGGGTGGCGTGGTTGGTGTAATGTAGACCAGCACAGGCGTAGCAGGCTGGCAAGCTGACATTAACACCAGAACAAAAAGTGCAAGGATAATGTGTGATGGAATTTTATCTTTCAACATACGTTGCATCTTATCATATCCTGTAAGGGTAGGCTATAAGCAATCAAGCAAAAGTTGGGCAAGCGTCAGGTTGCCTAATGTGCTATAATAGAACAGACATTCTATGTTTGACATGTCTACAAGCTACGCCTAGAATAAACACATTCTACATACACTGAAAACATAGGCAACACCTAGAAATTCGCTAAGGACTAACCAGAGATGACAATCGGCACTGTTCAACAGGTCAACATCGAACAGGAAATGCGCGACGCATATCTTGATTATGCGATGAGTGTGATTGTCGCACGTGCATTGCCTGATGCAAGAGACGGGTTAAAACCCGTACACCGCCGCATTTTATACGCGATGTATAGTATGGGCATTCGGTCGGATGCTTCATACAAGAAAAGCGCGCGCATTGTGGGTGAAGTGCTGGGTAAATATCACCCGCATGGTGACCAAGCAGTTTATGACACTATGGTACGGCTGGCGCAAGATTTTGCTGTGCGCTATCCCCTAGTGGACGGGCAAGGCAACTACGGCAGTATTTATGGCGATAGTGCGGCGGCGATGCGTTATACCGAAGCGCGTATGGCTGAAATTGGTGAAGAGTTGCTCGTCGATATTGAGAAAGATACCGTCGATTTTGTTGATAATTTCGATGGTAGCTTACAAGAGCCATCAGTATTACCGTCGAGTATTCCTAACTTGCTCGTCAATGGGGCATCGGGTATAGCGGTGGGCATGTCTACGAACATTCCGCCACATAACTTGAGCGAAGTTTGTGACGCGCTTATTTATATGCTGGATAACTGGAAGAAAATTGACGACATCACTGTCGCTGATTTAATGGGCTTCATTAAGGGGCCAGATTTTCCAACGGGCGGGGTGGTTTATCGCCATAAAGACGGCGGCGAAAACGGCGATGACACGCTGCTAACGGCTTATGCGACCGGGCGCGGCAAAATTACCGTGCGGGCTAAAGTGCATATTGAAGATATGGGGCGTGGCAAATCCCGCATTATTGTGAGTGAAGTGCCGTATCAAGTCAATGTTACGTCGCTTATCGAGCGTATTGCCGCTTTAGTACGTGATGGCAAGATAGAGGGCTTGGCCGATTTGCGCGATGAAAGCGACAGGCAAGGGTTACGGTTGGTTATTGAGCTACAGCGCGGGGTTGGGGCTACGGAAGTGCTGGCGGAATTATTCCGCTTAACCCAGCTACAGGAAACCTTCAGCATCATTATGCTGGCGCTGGTGGATAATGAACCGCGCGTTTTGAGTTTGAAGCAACTTTTGCGCGTTTATCTAGACCACCGCTTAGAGATTGTTCGCCGTAGAAGTGAGTTTGACTTAAACCGCGCTAAAGACCGCGCCCATGTACTGGAGGGCTTGCTGATTGCGCTGGATAATCTGGATGAAGTTATCCGGATTATCCGCAAATCCCGCACACCTGATACGGCCAAGAAAAATCTGATAAAAGCGCTGAAAATCACGCAACGGCAAGCGCAAGCCATTTTGGACATGCCATTAAGGCGGCTAGCGGCGCTTGAAGCGAAGAAAATCCGCGATGAATATGATGAGAAAATCAAGCTCATCAAGTATCTGGAAGGGCTGTTGAAAAGCCCTAAAAAAATGCGGGCAGTGGTGGCAGAGGAGCTACAACATATCAAAAACGCTTATGGCGACGTGCGGCGCACCGTCATCGCAGATAGCACGGCGAGCACACTCAGCATTGAAGACCTGCTCATGCCAGAGGAAGAAACGTGGGTAACTTTCACTGTTGACGGCAAGTTGGGGCGCACATTTGATAATACACCGCCTAAAGTGACAACCTCAACCAAGTATCCGCCGAGATTCATACACGAAAGCACCACTAACCATATCCTGTACTTATTCACGGCAGATGGGCGCTGTGCTACTGTTCCTGTGCAGCAATTGCAGCAGGTAGAGGAAGCGGCAGATGCCCCGCCCTTCAGCTCTCAATGCCCATTGACTGATAATGACGAAGTCGTGGCCATGTTGAGTTTGCCACCAGAAACAACAGGTGGCTATCTATTCCTGACCACTGAGCAGGGGCAGGTGAAACGCATTCGCGCTGAAGATTTGCCGGGTATGAAATCCGATGCGTTTGTGGTGATGAAGGTTGGGAAAGATGACCGACTAGGGTGGGTATCTTATACAACAGGCGAAGATGAAATCTTGTTATTTACCGCACAAGGGCAAGCCATACGCTTCAAGGAAGAAGATGTGCGCCCAACAGGTTTGCCCGCTGGAGGTATGCGCGGCATTAAATTGCTTGGCCAACGTGACCGCGTTGTTGGGGCGCTTATTGCAATACCTAACCAGCATGTATGGAATATCACTGATGATGGCGTTGCGAAAAGCTCGCCAATTGATGAATACCCAACACAGGGGCGGGCGGGGCAAGGTGTTATCACCATGCGCTTACCTGCCGGAAGTAACGCGCTCGCTGCCGCCGCCATTGGGCGCTTGGATGATAATGTGATTGTGCTGACGAATAAAAACAAAGCTAAATATATGCGCATTGGGTTGGCAGAGCGCGTACCACGCGGGCGAAAAGGTGGGGATTATGTTATCTCCATGCGCCAAAGTGAGCAGGTGATAGCCGTTGTGACATATCAAGGGCGTATAGAGCCTGTCGCAGAAGAGGCTTAAGGCGAGGCGGTAACGGGGATAGCGGATACTATCCCCTATTTATTTTGCACCAGTTGTTGAAGGACATCGTTATAATGCGGGGCCATGATTGACCAATCAAACTGAGCAATATGGGCGCGAGTGAGCGCCGTATCTACAGACATTTCGCCAGATAAATGCCGACGTAAAAGTGACACAAGGCGATCACGGGAATACAAGCAAGCATTATGCAATGCAGATGGTATCAAAGCGGGATAGTTTAGGCGACGGGGTAATATGGGAACGCAGCGGCAATAAATCCCCTCCGCTACTGCACCACCGAAAAAATCTTGATAGGAGGTGCTGATGATATAGTCGGCGCGCCACAGCCAACGGGCATATTCTTCCAAAGAAGCGGTATGTCCAAAATGAATGATATGCGATTGCAAACGGCGGGCGGCATCATGAAACTCTGTTTGACTTTGGCGGGGGTTTTCGCCTAAAAATGCAACCTTGAACGACACCCCTTCCGCAGCCAATTGGTCTAATGCTTGCACAAAAAGGCGGGGATTTTTATCTTCCTCCCAACGATGATTCCACACCAACAAAGGAACATCTAGCTTTTGAGCAGTGCGATAGGCATCCAAACGGCGTAAATCTAGCCCCAAAGGTAAGACATGAGCGCGGGCGCGCAATATGTCAACTGTCTCAAGCTCGTTAAAGTCGCCGAAGTGCTTGAGCATGTTGGGCAAGGTCTTAAAGAACTCATCGAGATGAAATTGACTGTTAAAGTAAATGGCATCAGCAGCCATCGCGCTAACATAGTTGATGAAACCATAGCGCCAGCCGTGATTTTGGCGAGAGTTTTGGGGATAGGTTAGCTGGTTTTCGTGAAAATAAAGCGCTATGGGTAGGTTGGTTCGGGTCAAAGCGCGGAATGTGGCCACATTAAACATATCTGAGGCCAGTATGAGGTCATAAGGCTCGGCTAGTTCATTAAACTGCCTGGCTAAAGTCACGGCCCCACCCTGCATGCGCCATTTCCAGAATTGAGCAGGGAGCGTGAGCAAGTCGATAGTGTGGCGGGAAAAACGGCGATAACCATCAGCCCAAGCACGATGGCTACCGCCGTAATACGGTTCTATCAGTAGAATACGCATGGCCTTTAGTTAGCCAGTGAATTACTCGAAAATCTGCTGGTACAAGTCCTTCAAGTGCTGAGATAGCCCAGAGCCGCGCTCGCTATCTACCGCATCAGCATGTAAGGCATAAATTTCTTTGACTTTATCATAATCATCTAGCCGATGATAGAGTTGCATTAACCGTGAAACAATATCCTCTTGAAGGCGATTAGATTTGAAAACCCGAAGCAACATCCCAATAGCTTTGAGAATTGCACCCTGACGTTCGTATATATCTGCTAGAGAAACGCAGACAATATGGTATTTTGCCCGCAACTCTAGGCGGCGTTGATTCGCCCAATCGTTATCTATATCAAATAGGAAATCGGCTTGGTAGAGATAGAGCAGTTGCTCTAACTGGCGCTGGCGAGTTTGCTCTTGTTGGGTGTTCAGATTTGCAAAAAGATTTTGAAACTGTGTTACATCGTAGTAAATCTGGAATTGGGTAGAAAGGTGGTAATACCCACCGCGATAATCGGTTAAACGCACGCCATTCAATTGCTTTTTGATTTTGCCATTGGTGACATGGAAAACATTTGTAGCCTGCGTTTTTTCCATATCTGGCCAGAAAATTTTGAATACATCTTCAGACAAAACTATCTTGTTATCGATGAAGTAAAAGAAGAGTTGGCGCGGCACATCGCCTGACCATTCGATTAAGCGAGAGTTTAGGAAAACGCGCCCCTGCCCAAATGCTATGACTTCTAAGGTTAACGGTGTTGCCTGTCGTTGTGTGTAATCTAACATCAAAAGTGGTTCATTAACGGGCAAAAGCCGTATTCTGTTTTTTAAGTATGGATGATATAGCACTTGGTGCGGGGCATAGCGCCCGTTAAAAACAATACGGAAAGTGCTAGTATCTAAAGCGGACAAAAGGGATAGCAGTAAATCCGTCAAATAATCATCGGGAAGTAAATCCGCATCATCAAGAAAGATGTAATAATGGCTGGGGGAAAACCCTTGAGATATGAGGTTGTCAGTGAAAATATGTACTTGTTGAACAATATTATCAACCTGAGGAAGGCCTTCAAGTTGGTTCAATGCTATTGGATAAGTATAGGGAAGGCCTAAAAGTGTATGTGCCAAATGATGACGGAACCGGCAATTAGGGTGAAGAACGATGATGCGTTCATGCGGTTGTAAGGTTTCTAGTTGCTTCAGTGATTCTGCGTACAAATCTATGCTCATTGATGGCTACCTAGTTCTTATGCTGCAACGTTGAAAGTCATATCAGTACGCCTTATAAAACGGTACATTGACAATATAATACTACGAATAAAGGATAAGAACAAACCTAACTTGATTGTTAGCATAATCCTGAAATATATGTTTTATTAAAGAACTATAATAATAGTGAAGGTTATAAAAAGGTAAGATTAAATAAGGATGGTGGGATGACAAAGAGGGGTGAAGAACATCCTGTTTTACAAACAATTCTCTTATTTGGAGATTGCTTAAACCATCTGGCGGCGATGCACTTCTACAACGCTTGGAATGCCATCTAGACGATTCATCACACGGGTCAATTGAGAAGCGTTACGTATCTCCATCATCAAGTGAAAAGTAGCGATATTCTGGCGTGTTGAAACACGGACATCAGAGAGGTTAATTTTCTCATCGGCAATGATGGTACTGATGTCGCGCATGAGGCCTTCCCTATCGTAAGCCACTATTTCGATGGGGACGGTATACGTTTCTTCTGCTAATGTGTTTGACCATGAGACATCGATAAGGCGCTCTGGCTCTGAAAGGTTTTGAATGTTTTTACATGAAGTACGGTGCACTGTTACACCACGCCCGCGCGTAATATAGCCAATAATCGCGTCACCGGGCATTGGGCGACAGCATTTTGCGATAGTCACAAGCAGGCCATCTGCGCCCTGTATTAAGATACTATTTGTGCCAACATCCCCCACTTTGACTGATGTAGATGGTGGATTTAGAAGTTCTTCTTGACGGCGCTCTTCTTCGCGCTGTTTCTCTTCAGCTAAAAGGCGATTTGCAATTTGCGAAGAGTTAATATCCCCTACCCCAATGGCGGCAAGGAAATCTTCGAGCGTATCATAATCAAATAAGCGGGCAATAGATTCAAAGGTGATGCGTTCGCTCATTCCCAAGCGGCGTAATTCACGCTCAAGCACATCGCGCCCGATGGCAATATGATTTTCACGATTTTGCTTACGAAACCAATGGCGGATTTTAGAGCGGGCACGCGAGGTTTTTACATAGCCTAAATCAGGGTTAAGCCAATCCATGCTGGGACCACCTCGTTTGGCTGTGAGAATCTCTACGCGCTCAGTGGTTTTAAGTGTATAGTCCAATGGCACAAGGCGGCCATCTACTTTAGCGCCGCGACAACGATGGCCTATCTCGGTATGGATGTGGTAAGCAAAATCAATGGGGGTAGCGCCAGCGGGCAAGTCAACAATATCGCCATTGGGGGTGAAGACATAAACGCGGTCTTGAAAAACTTCGGCGCGCATCGCATCGACAAAGGATTTGGCATCATCCTTCACTTCTGAGCCAAACTCCATAAGGCGGCGCAGGTAGTTGATGCGCTCTTCAAACGCCTTGTCGTGGGTAGTGCCTTCTTTGTAGCGCCAATGAGCGGCAATACCATATTCAGCATCCTCGTGCATTTCCCATGTACGGATTTGCACCTCAATCACTTTACCATTTTTATCAACAACAGCAGTATGGAGGCTTCGGTAAAAATTATCTTTAGGCGCGGCGATATAATCATCAAATTCGCTGGCAATAGGCCGCCACAGGTTGTGAACTATGCCTAACACTAAATAGCACTGCCAAACTTCATCGACAATAATACGGACGGCACGCTGGTCATAGATTTGTTCTAGGGGCACACTTTTACGCTGCATTTTGCGATGAATGCTGTAAATATGCTTGGGGCGTCCGGTGATAGTTGGGTTGGTAATGCCATTATCGGCTAATTCTTTGCGGAGAACGTCGGCAATCTCAGCGATGTAGCGCTCACGGTCTGCACGGCGTTCAGCGAGATTGGTGGCAATACGTTTATAGGCTTCTGGCTCTAGATAGCGAAAGCTGAGGTCTTCAAGCTCCCATTTGATTTGCCAAATGCCCAAACGATTTGCTAAGGGGGCGAATATATCCATCGTTTCTCTGGCAATGCGCAACTGTTTTTCTGCTGGCATATAGCCCAGTGTACGCATATTATGGAG
This sequence comes from Anaerolineae bacterium, assembly GCA_015492875.1. Classification (GTDB taxonomy): domain Bacteria; phylum Chloroflexota; class Anaerolineae; order Aggregatilineales; family Phototrophicaceae; genus S146-30. The sequence goes on from WGEI01000502.1 coordinate 12,857, forward strand.
GCGGTCTGCGAGTTTAATGAGGACAACGCGGATGTCATCGCCCATTGTCAAAAGCATTTTACGGATATACTCCAATTCACGGTTTACATTGCTAGAACGCCGAGAGTTAGACTGTACAACTTGAATGGGCAACTTGGTGAGCTTGGTCACGCCATCTACAAGAGCGGCTACAACATCGCCAAATTCTGCACTCAAATCTTCACGGGTGATGCCGGTATCTTCGATAACATCGTGCAGCAATGCGGCGGCGATGGCTTCAGCATCTAGCTTCATATCTGCCAGAATATTGGCTACAGCCACACAGTGGGTAAAATAGGGTTCTCCAGATTTGCGCTTTTGGCCAGCATGAGCTTGTTCAGCACGGAAATAGGCACGCTCAATCAAATCACGGTCGTTAGGCGCGATATTGGGGAAATGCTCTAAGAGGGATTGTAAATCTGTTGGTATTTGGAGGTTGGCCGTCATAATCGCCCCTAACTACAGCTGGATTATGTTATGTATTGAAACCACAGGTAGGTTTAACTTAGTATTGTACAATGATTTTAACTAAATAGAGAAAAAATTTTGATAGAATTCCGCTTGAATTGACAACAAAACGGATAAAAGAGCAGCTCATGGTAGAACTCACATCTGTAGATATAGCCCTAAGCCATATTCTGAAACACACACGGGAAACCGGTGACGAAATGGTATCAATTTCTCGCTCTTTGGGAAGAGTTTTAGCCAAGGATATTTAC
>WGEI01000503.1 GCA_015492875.1 Anaerolineae bacterium
AGGAAACGGCATTGGCTGAAACGTATAAAATCTGCCCTATTTGTGCGACGCACAATCACCATAATGCGCCAGCTTGTATAACCTGTGGCACAGATTTAAGCGATGTCGCCGCAGTGGACATCAATGCAAGCGCGGCAGAACAACCCTATACCGATTATGATTATCGCTATGGCGAAACGGATTTATTTGAAGGCAGTATTGCTTCTAAAGCACGCCTGTATACATTGACTATTATCATCGCAATTCTTGTGTTTTTAGGGGGCACATTTCTGTTTACAATGATGCCGCAGTTATTTTCTAGCGGAGAAGCCAATGCCCCATTACCCACGCCTTCGCCATCACCGAGACCTACATTGGCGCTAGCGACAGTCACACCAGGGCCACCAACAGCAACACGAACGCCAACACTGCCGCCGACCAATACGCCAACAGAAACCCCTACCCCTGAACCCTGCATACGACGGGTGCAACCTGAAGATACGCTCACCAGCATTGTATTAAATTGTGGTCACCGTGATTTAGCCATCATTGATGTTGTGGTTGAGTTAAACGGCCTCGCCAATGAAAACAGCATCCGACAGGGGCAGCTTATCATTGTGCCATGGCCAACCCCAACGATTGACCCCAATGTGCCGCCAACGAATACGCCCGAAGGAGAGGCGGCTTCTAATAGGGTGGCTTTAGGATTGGATTTTGACCCATTTGCGCCTACAGCAACGGCAACCCTTCAACCCGGCGTCATTTGGCATCAAGTGCAGGCTGGCGAGAATATCATTCAAATAGCGGTACAGTATGGCGCAACTATTGAGATTTTGTCACAATTAAACCCAGAAGTGACCTTTGCCCAATGTGACTTCGGCGAACCTAGTGGCGGCGGGAGTTGTCGGGTTTTTCTCAACGAGGGGCAGCTCATCCGCGTGCCTGCGCCGACCGCCACCCCAACCATTCCGCCAACACCATCCGGCAGCGAAACGCCAACGCCCACACCGACACCAACATTCAACCAACCAAATACGATTTCGCCATCGAACCGCATGACCTTTGACCATTTCGAGATTGTCACATTGCGCTGGGTGGGCACAGCTGAACTGGGGGCTAATCAGGTTTATCGTGTAGATGTTACAGACACAACAAGCGGGCAAAGTTATAGTGCCACAACACGCGACTTATTTTTCATCATGCCACCAGAATGGCAAGGTACAGATGGGCGGCGGCATGAGTATATATGGACGGTGAGCGTCATTAACTTAGATACACCAGAGAGAGCGCTATTCACGACAACACCGCGTATGTTTGTTTGGCAAGCCCGTAACGAAAGCGAGTGAGTTTATGCGTATAAAGCTCATGATAGCCGCAACATTAGCGGTGAGTATGCTTTTGAGCGCCTGCAACTTTAATACTAGGCCAGAAGCCACACACACAGCAGCACCTACCGATACACCGATTATTGTCACGCCTACCAGCGCTGCTATATTGGCGACAACGGCAGCACCGATACTCACACCATTAAGCACGCCCTCTGCTACAATGGGGGTAGTGATTGCTAGTGCGACACCATCGCCAACGCCATTACCACCAACAGCAACTTATACCCTATCACCAACACCGGGCCCATACGAACATACTATTCGTGAAGGCGAAGTATTGTTGAGTATTGTTCAGCAGTATGGCTATTTTGATTTGTCCATTATCGGCGAAGTTGTGGCGTTGAATGACAATATCCCTAATGCCAATGTCTTGCCGGGTCCCGGTAATGTCATCCTTATTCCGCGACAAACAGCCACGCCTGTACCTGAGGGGCTAGAGCTAACCGCAACGGTCAATGCGCAACTGGGGGTGCAGAATGTGGGCAGTGTTACATTGGCTGAAAACACGGAAATTGTATGTTATGAAGTGCAGCAAGGCGATACCGCAGTTGGCATCGCCGAAGCGAACAATACTACACTAGAAATCCTCGCCCAACTCAACCGCGATTTGAACTGGTTGGGCTGTGATTTTTCTAATTATAGCGGTGGTCCTAACTGCAACCCGAATATTGTTGAAGGGGCATGTGTGAATGTGCCCGCACCAACGCCAACGCCTACACTCTCTCCTACACCATCAGGACTGGAAACAGCAACGCCAACGCCAACTTATCCTGCGCCATCTGTTGTCTCGCCTCCTAATGGTGCTATAGCGCCGCCACGCCCGATTACATTGTATTGGGTGAGTGTCGGCATTCTGAGAGCTGATGAAGTTTATCTTGTTGAAGTTTTTGATACGACCAACGGGCAGGTTTACCGTCAAATTACACGAGACACATCGTTAGAGTTGCCCGATAGCCTCGTGCCGCAGGATGGGCAAACTCATGCTATTCAATGGCAGGTGAGCGTAGCGCGACAGACGGGTAATGGGGTTTATGGCGTCATTAGCGCAGCGCCGCAGGTTTATAGCTTCCAATGGCAAAGTCGCTAACGGCGGAATTCGCGCGCTATTTGCTCGCTACTAAAGTGCAATAGTGTAGGACGACCATCGGGCGCTGTCATCGGAGAGGGGCAGCGCTCAAGTTGTTGGATAAGGGTGCGCATCTCTTCAGTCGATAGCACCTCGCCTGAGCGAATGGCGGCAAAAGCGCTCAATCGGCGAATAAGTTGTTCTGGCTCTGCGCCACCTTTTAAGGCGTATCGGATAGCCTCTCCTACGTCTAATCCTTGAAATAGCGAGGGTACTGCGCGGATAATCCATGTGTTGGGGCCAAAAGGCTCTATGGCAAAACCTAGTTGATGCCACAAGTCCCATGATTGCTCAAAAGCTGTGGCAAGCTGTTTCGGCAATTCAATAGTTTGTGGCTCAATTTCAATTGAATCATCGTCAGGACTTTCCAATCGCTCTTGTAAAGCCTGATAGAGAATGCGCTCATGCGCCGCATTTTGGTCAATTAGATACATACCAACTGGCCCCTCGGCAATGATATATTGTGCGCTAATTTGGCCAATCACCCGTAAAACGGGTAAGGTGCGCGGGCGTTGGGGGGATTCTGCACCGACGGGGATATAGTCAAGGTCGGCATCATCGTCAGCATAAACTGAACGAGAGCGCGTTGTTTGAGCTAAAGGCGCAGAGGGACGCTGTGCTACGTATGGAGAGGGCGGCGCGGAAGGTGGCGATCGCCATTCAGCTGGCGATGGTGGTAAATCTAATGTTTGTTGGGCGGGTTCGCTATCGAGAGTTGACTCGGTCGGGTGCGCAGATAATGCGGATAGCAACGCTTGTCGGACGGAGCGTTGTACAGCAGTAAAAACTGTGTCGGGTGAGCGGAAGCGCACTTCAGCCTTTGTGGGATGCACATTGACATCAACATCATCTGGCGGCAACTCTATCATCACAATCGCTACAGGATAACGGCGTTCATCTAACATGCCTTGATAAGCCTGCATTAGTGCATAGGTGAGGCGTGTATCTTGAATAGAGCGGCCATTGACAAACAAGATGATATGAGAGCGGTCGGCACGGGTGAAATCGGGCAAAGATACATACCCTGTTACCGTGACGTGGCTGCCACTTAGGCGGTCTCTCTCTTCTCCCTCGACGAGTATCATCTGGCGAAAGGCATCTAGTCCCAGAACTCGCACCACAACATCTGCTAATTCGCCACTACCCGTTGTGCGCAAAATCTCTCGGCCATCTTGCTCTAGCACAAAACGAACGTGGGGATATGCCATGGCATATCGTGAGACCAAAGCGGTAATATGGCGCTTTTCAGTGGGCGTTTTCTTCAAGAATTTCAAACGGGCAGGCGTATTAAAAAAGAGGTTTTCAACATCTAAAACTGTGCCGG
>WGEI01000504.1 GCA_015492875.1 Anaerolineae bacterium
AGCAGGGCGGTCTACGCGGATAACCGCGAGGTCGCTATCGGCATCGCCTGCGATGAAATCGGCCTGCAAAATTGTGCCATCGAAAAAGTTCACGTCGATGCGGTCTGCGCCATCGACGACGTGCATATTCGTGGCAATATAACCGTTATCATCAATGATAAAGCCAGAGCCACTACCGTAGGGGATAGCGCCCTGCGCATTGACCTGATAAACGGTGATAGAGACCACCGACGGCGCGACATTCTGATAAATTTCTGCAAAAGTGCTCTCAATTTGCCCCAGCGTATCCGTGCCAATGGCGGGGTTGCTCAAAGCCACGGTGCGCGTAACGGCATCTACGCCGGGATTGTAATTAATGCGCACGGCTGGGGCGCTAGCCTGTGGGGTGAAGTACGCCCCCATAACAAAGCCAAAAGCGATGAAAAACACCGCGGTAATGAGCAACAAATATCGTTTCGAAGTCATAAGCTATTCTCCAGAACTAAAAGCCGACAGAGGTCGGCTGGTGAGTTGTTTAATTGTCTATATCATAATCTTATATATATATGAAGCAAATGGGATTTTTGTAAACATTCCGTAAACTGTGGCGGGCTGAGCCTATCCCCAGCCCACCAACTAGCAACGTTTATTCTGATGCGGCTTGTTGTGCGACAAAGTCTATCTCTAATATGACTTCATTGGAGACATCAGCCACGCCACGCACGTTGGGAATGGTCAAATTATAGTCCGCGCGCGTCACGGTGGTGGTGGCGCTGCCGCTAATGCGGTCGCGGCTCTCTAGCGTCACAGTCGCATCGAAAGTTACGGTATTGGTGATATTGCGCACGCGCAACTCGCCCACAATCTGGAAGCTATAGGTTTGGCCAATTTCTATGCTCTCTGGCAGGCCAATGAGTTCTGTCGGTGTGAAATCAGCGAATTCATATTCATATTCATTACGGCTGGATTCTAGAATTTCGCTGCGTAGGGCGCGGTTACGGAACTCGTTATCGGTCATCAAGGTGCGCACGTTAATGACGATTTGGCCAAGTTGCGAGTTCGCCGGGTTGGCGAAGTCAATGACAATATCGCCAGCAATCTCATTTGTGCGCCCAACAACCGTCGTCGGGACACCGCGCAAAACTTCATCGAGGATGAAGCGCACTTCAGACTGCGTGCTGTCAATCCGGTACAGCACAGGGTCGCCGGCCTCTTGGGCGGTCTCTTCGGCGGCACTAGCGTCATTTGGCGCGGCTTCTTCCACTGAGAGCGTGGGGGCAGAGATTTCGCGGCTGGCCTCTCCACTGCCACCAATCACCCACACATACCCCAAAACGCCAGCACCTGCACCAGCGAAAAACGATACAATCATCAATAACGCAACAATTCGTTTAGACATACCCTCTCCTATCGGTGGATGCAACCCATAAACTTAACTACTGTTAAGCCAAAAATATTAGAAACTCATGAAGCTCTCGCCATTTTCAGCGAGAATTGACATTCAAGCGGGCGCCACCACAGCAGCACCCGTTTGCCCTCTAGCGCATAAAGAGTAGCGAACGGAACACGAGACTGAGCGCTACTCTCAGTAAAAACAGGTGTTAAACCACATAGTACCCTCCTCAATAAATAGCGGTCATAAAAACAACGTTATTCTGAGTGTATATAGACGCATAGGCGCATAAGTTCTCACACCTATCTATATTGTGCGGATGATCGTCAAGGCTATATTGGCTCAATATGTACCAATGCCCTATTGCGCTGCTCAGGCATAGCGCTATATTGTGGTAATATGTGCTGAAAATGCGATGAGTGCTGGCTATGGGTCTACGAGGGATATTCAGCCGTCTCATGCTCGGTCTCGTCACTGTTTCAATCACCCTCCTCATGTTAGAGGGCGTGTTGCGGATTTTTGCGCCCTACCTCCCCGACCGCCTACAAATTGCCGTCCAATATGTCCAAAGCCAAACGCCCTATGAGGTGGATACGCTGGACTATATGACGACGGATATTGAGCATGGCTATATCCTCCAGCCAGATATTGAGCGCGCTGTGCAATACTTCAGCCCACAGGTGGCGGTGGAATTCTCTACGATTTCGCTATGGGGCAGCCGCATCGGCTTCCGTAACCGCCCGATTGATTATCTGGTGGAGGTGGTGGCGGTGGGCGATAGTTTCACCTTCTGCGTGACGGCAGAAGCGGACTGTTGGGTGCGGCGCTTTGAGGCAGAAACGGGCTTGGGGACGGTCAATTTGGGGCAACCGGGCACGGCCAGCATGAGCCACCTGCGCTTGATTGAGCAGTATGCCGCGCCATTGCAGCCGCGTCTGGTGCTATGGCAGTTTTATGGCAACGACTTTTTCGAGGATTTTGACTTAGCGGTGCTACGGCGCGAACTGCCGCTACCAAAGAGCAGTACACAACTGGTCAATAACCGCCCCGTGCGCGATGACAGTTTGGCGGGGTGGTTGCGGGCGCATTCGTTGGCCTTTGCCGCCACTGAAGTGGCTTTAGGTAATGTGTGGCCATATCTCTCTAACTACCAACGCCTATTCGTTGAGCCGTACACCGTGCCATTGGCGGGCGGCGGCGTGCTGGGCTTTGGCCAACAGTACGAGCAAATCGTGATGAACATGAATGACCCGCGCCAAATATGGGGGGCAATGTATACACGGCGGGCACTAGCGCAGGCGCAACAAACGGTGAGCAGTTGGGGCGGCACGCTGGTGGTGCTCTTCATCCCCACCCGCGAACAGGTTTATGCCCACCTGACCGAGCCATATCTAGGGCGCGAAACGCTGGAACTCTTAGATGCGCCTTACCGCAAGATGCGCCAATTATGCCAAGAGCTGGACTTGGTGTGCTATGACCCGCTCGAAGATTTGCAAGCCTATGCCGAAAGTGGGCTACAACTATATTACAGCGATGACCTACATTTGAACGCGACGGGCAATGCGGTGCTGGCGCGGCTGTTATGGGGCTGGCTGGGCGGTCAAGGCTTGCTGTATGCGGCTGATTAGCCCGTGCCCTTGCGCAACATCTCGGCAAATTCATGTGGCATGTCAGTCGCTTCAATAGCGCTGGCGGCACGCTCTACATCATAGGGCACACGGATGAAATCAACAGAGACCTGTAAGCCATCGATAGTGAGGGTGATATAGCAGGCGCGTGGGTCATTGTCCTTCGGCTTGCCAACACTACCCGCGTTAATCACGTGGCGACCACTGGGCAAAACGCGGTGATAGGGCTTATGAGTATGGCCACAGACCAAAACATCCGCGCCACACTGGTCTAAAAGGCGCTCCATGCTGGCGATGGGGCGGTCTTCGTAGAGGTATTCGTTGACCTTGCGCGGGCTACCATGTACCAGCAGCACCTGCAAATCACCCATCTGTAGCGGAATAGACACCAACAATGAACGCAAATAGGCCTTATGCTCATCTGTAGTATGGGCATTCGTCCAAGCGATGGAACGATTGCCCAGTTGACGCGCTTCTTCGCTACGGTAGGCACAGCCGCAATCATCGCTATTGTCACCCACGCCCTCGTCGTAGTTGCCTGCAATAGTTGGGATATTGCGGGCGCGAATGGCGGCTATCACTTCATTGGGGAAAGTCCCATAACCCACCAAATCGCCAAGACAATACAGGCGACCATCAAGCCCGCGCGCGGCCATATCAGCAAATACTGCTTCTAATGCGGGTAGGTTGCCGTGAATATCGCCGAAGATTGTAATCCGTTCGGACATGGGTTACTCCCCTCTTCCTCGCCATTGCAAGGCATATGATAACGCAACTTGGTTAAATTTTGGGAAACACGCGGGTTAAAGGGGGCATGGGCGGGCATAAGGGGAAAGATAGCCCGCCCTTTAAGATTGGCAGCGCATCACCACAGCGGCAACGACTGCGCGGTGTAATTGGGGAAAATTTCGCTGAGGGCGTCGTTATGTAAGCGTTGGGCGATGACGGTGCTCAATACGTCACGGTAGTCGGTCGTGATGGCGAGGTCTTCGCCACGGTCAAGGGCATCTGGCGCTAAAGTTGGCCAATCGGCGACGACGGGCGCGGCGTTCAAATCGCTGTTCATCACCAGCATCGCCCCGCCATGCCCGTGGTCTGTGCCACGATTGGCGTTTTCTCCAACGCGCCGCCCAAATTCCGACATGACGACAACCGTCACGCGCGCCATATCTGCACCCATATCC
>WGEI01000505.1 GCA_015492875.1 Anaerolineae bacterium
GAATGGCGCACCTGTCAACTCTTTTAGCTCTTTGCTAGCTAACACGTGGTCAAAATGGCCATGCGTTGCCAGAATGAGCGCTATTTCCCAGCCAGTTTCTTGAGCCGTTTGTAGTAATAACAGCGCATCGTCAACAGGGTCAATAACAACCGCTTTCCCGCTATTGGTATCGCCGATAATGTAGCTGTTTGTGCCTATTGGTCCCAAAGTCAACATTTTGATTTCTAAACTCATACCGTTGCCTCCTGCACTGCAGGTTTGCGCCGCAAAAGTAGGTTGCGTAATTCATTGATTTCGCCCATCCGCAATGCAGTTGCCATAACGACGAAAACCACTAAGCCAGCCCCTGCTTTAAGCCCAATCTCGGCCACAATGAACGCAAACCCGCGCATATGTAAGCCCAATTGTACCCATACTAAATCTATCACTGAAATAGCAAGCGCCATAATTAAACTTGCCGCCAATGCTTTAACAGTCGTTTGGGCTAACGCTCGCTCTGCAATGCCATGCCAGCGCCGCTGCAATAGCACTAACAAGAAGCTGACTTCAAACATCACGCCCAGCGTATTGGCTAGTGCTAAACCGCCAACGTTCCCGCGTACTAACGTTAGGGTGGGGGATAGGTCTACGAGAGTGAAGTTGTTCAAAATCGTATAGCGCTCAGCATTTGCCATATCACTGAGGATAAAAGATAGCGCTAAGTTTATTGCTGCTCCGCCCAATGCTGCCAGTAAAGGGGTGAACGTATCTTTATCCGCATAAAAGCTGCGCGCTACGATTTCAAGCGCAGAGTGTACAACCAGCCCAAGCGCGAAGAAACGCAATGTGCTATAAACCAGCACCGATGCCGAGGCATCAAATGCGCCGCGCTCTAACATACGTATGAGCGATGGCCCAACAACAATCAGGCCAATCGCAGCGGGGATTGTTGCCACTAAAATAAATCGTAGCGCGCCTGCCATCGCATCTCTTTTGCCGCTTTCGTCACCCAGCTCGCTCAGTGCCGCCAACGTGGGGAATATGACTGTGCCCATAGCAGTACCGATGAGCGTTTCAGGAATTTGCATGAGCCGCCAACCCCAATCTAGCGCACTGATAGCCCCTGCACCCAACCGAGAGGCGATATTATTCATCACCAAAAAATTGAAGCTGAATACACCTAGCCCGGCAACGCGCGGCAACATCAAACGAATGACTTTCCACAGAACGGGGTCTCTTAAACCTAATTCTGGCCACCACCGCGCTTTATAGTGGATTAAACCGGGTACTTGTATCCCAAAATGCATTGCAGCCCCCAATACCGCCCCCAGCGCAATGCCATGTACGCCCATAGGTTTGAGCAGAAAAATAACGCCGAACAGGATGCCCAAATCAAACATAATAGGGGCAAGGGCGGGCAATAGAAAATGGTTGTGACTATTCAAGATGCCCATAGAGATGCCACTGACTGAGAAAATCAGTGTGCTGATGAGCAGAATACGCATGAGTTCTGCGGTTTGCTGAATACCGCTGTTATCAAATCCGGGTGCAACACTGGCCGCTATCGGTTCTGCAAAGATGAAAACAAGAACGCTCACTAAAAATGTCACACTGAATAATGTGTTGATGACATGCGTAGCGGTGCGCCAGGCGCGCTCAGTTTTCCCCTGTGCTAGATAGCCTGCGAAAATGGGGATGAAAGCATGAGCCAATGCACCGCCAGAAATCAGTGTGAAGATAAGCTCTGGCACGCGATTGGCGGTGACAAATGTGTCCCATTCTTTACCGACGCCAACCTGCTCTGCAATGATAAACGTTTGTGCTAGGCTGATAGCTTTCGCCAAGCCAAAAGCTACCATTACTAAAACGGTAGAGCGTGCTAGACGGCGGTTTCGGCTTTGGCTTTCGGTAAATTGGATTTGATTTTCCTCAATAGTCACAATTGCCCCCGCTTTAGCTGTTTAGCCGGTCTAAGGCTTCACTTGCTGGTGTGTAATTAGGGTTACGGCGTAGTGCCTCCCGATAGGCGCTTATCGCCTGATTAATTTCGCCCTGTGCTTCAAAAACGCGCCCACGCCAATAATGCGTTTCCTCTACATTATCGCCGCCATTATTGAGATTAACGTTGGTGAAGCTCAAAACATCTTGGTATCGTCCCACATTGAAGTAAGCTTCAAATGGCCCAAATTGATACCACAACATCCGCCACGGAACGCCAACTTGCCAGGCGCGGTCAAAGGCAGCTGCTGCTTCTTCATACCGCTCTAATTCAACTAAGGCGCTTCCCATATTAAACCAAGCAAATCCATCTTGCGGGTTGGCGCGTGCTTCTTGTTGAGCGGTGTTAAAGGCGGCTTCGGCTGCGCTATCTTCTTCTGCTAAATCACCCAGAATGCTCAGGACGCGGGCTTCATCTGCTTGTTGGTAAACCACAATAAATGTGCGGTTAAAATGCCGCCACAAAGAATCAACCTGCGAAATCGTCTCTATGTAGCCTGCTTCGCCAACCGCCTCCCCCAAAAAGCTATCGAAGAGCACAAAGATACCTTGCGCATCATCGTATCCCACCACAGTGCGGTAGTGCCCAATCCACTCATAAGCTTCGGGCATCAGGCCAGATTCAATAATGACTGGAAAGCCAGCGGCAATCAACTCGCGCAATACCTCCGTATTGCCGCCAGTACGCACCAGCGCCCGCACGCCAGTTTGGGTGTTGATGAAATTAGCGATTTCATGAGGACTGACGTTTTTATCCAGCTTATTCGGCTTTAAGTATGATGCCGCTACCTCTTGATCTTCCTGCCAGCCATAATAACTCAACGCCATAGTGGTGTTCGCTGGACCACAGTTATTCCACGTTTGCACAGTATAGCGCAGCCCACCTAAACGGAAACTGATGGGGCGGCTAGAGGTGTTGGAAACCGTTTGAATGGTTTGTGCATTTCCTGTTTCCTCAGATGTTTGCGTAGGAGCAATAGTTGGCGTTGGCACTATAGTCGGTGTTGGCGTAGGCGTAGGAAGCAACACTTCTATAGTTGCTTCCGGTGTACTTTCTGGGGTAGTTTCTGGTATGGGCGTCACATTGCTTGGCTCTTCAGTTTCTTCCGCCCCGCCCAATGGCAAAGCCAACAAATCGGATGGGTCGATGTCGCCCTGATTTGGCACAACAGTGGGCACGACGCCACCTGCTGGTGTTGGATTGCGGGGAATAAACGCATCCATAAAGGGTACAATCGTCACCACTCGAAACTGCTGTGGGGTTGTTAACACATTGCGAAAAATATAAAGACCAGCAATGCCGCCCAAAATGGTTAGCAAGAAAAGCCCAATTGTGCCCCATAGTAGAATGCGCGGCGGCGCTGGAATACCATCCTGTATGCTGCGAACAGGTTGTGTGTCTTGTCGATTATTGTGCATGATTTAGCACTCCTAAAGCGCTATATATACCCGTTGGGGTATTAATACCATACTTGTTAGCTTTTATACACAATGAAGTGCGTTTTACTCACATCGATTTATTATATCTTCTCACAGGTCAAATATCTTACCTGTACATTGAATTGTGGTTAACCGTTGTTTTCCCTACGCTTGATAAGCCTAGCCACTATGCTATGAGACTGTTAAAATGCGGCCTATTCTAAAGCACTTGTAGTCAAGAGGCCTATGATGCGTAAGTATCGCAATCGTATCCTATTAGGGTTGGGATTGGCAGTAGTGATTTATGTGGGATTGCTTCTTGTTATCGATAACGAGGGCAAACTCACTGCTGAAATGCTCTCCTACTTACGCACGTTCCCCTTACATCTCATCTTTTTGATTGCCGTTGCGCAAACTCTTGTGGGTATCTTCCGTTTTCTAGAATGGCACTATTATCTCGGTGTTATTGATGCCCGTGATAAAATCAGTTTGCTGGATAGCGTCGTTATTTTTGTGTCTAGTTTTATTTTTGCTGTCAGCCCTGGCAAAGTGGCTGAACTGTTGAAGGCGGTCTTGCTCAAGGGTAAAACAGGCGTTCCTGTCGCACGTAGTGCACCGATTGTTATTGCTGAGCGGGTGGTAGATGGTATTGCCGTCATTGTCGTTTTGGTGCTCGCCGTCTTACTCGCCAGCGATAATGTTGACCTTGCTCCCTACAGGCC
>WGEI01000506.1 GCA_015492875.1 Anaerolineae bacterium
GTTCGCCTTCAAGCGGCGGCAAGGTAGGCAAAATGCCGCCCGGTGTGATTTGGAGTGGTGGCTGCGTCGGGCGCGGTGTGGGAGAAGCGGCTGCGGCAACCGTTTGCGGCTCAGGTTCTGGCGTATCCGTTGATGGTGGCCGCACCAGAATTTCTTGACCGATGCGCAATAGCGAAGCATCCGCCATGTTGTTCAAAGTGAGCAAGTCGCTAACCTTCACGCCATAGGCGACCGCAATCGCCGCCAATGTGTCGCCCGGCTGCACAATATGCACGATTGAACCATCATCACGCTGCCCTTGCGCCTGCACAGGCGGGGCTACCACCGGCGTAGGCTGGACGGGCGCGCCGCCACTGACTGCTGTCGGCTGCACTTCGCCTGCGCCAATGACCACGAGCGACGCCTCGTCAACATAGACGCCATTGGGGTCATTTGGCCAGTTTTGCGTGGCATAGACGAAGAACGTTACTTCGCCACCATCGGCGGTCAGGTCTACGCTGAGGTTGTTCCATGCGTTGGCGTTCGTCGCCCAGTTTGACCAAACAATGCCGGGAGCAAATGGGTCACCACCGACGTTATTCCCCAAGCCAAGCCGCACCTGTGAGCCGCTGCTGGGATTGTTTTCAATATATACCCATACTGATGCCCGTAATACTGTGCCGGGCTGGATGTTGGGCACAATCTGAAATACCGATGCGGTGAATGTGCCACTACCGCGCGCAATATGGAGCGATTTACCGCCTTCACGCTTGAAGCTCGCCGTATGGGGGAAGGCCAGCGGCGGAACGTTCATCCATGACTCGGTGCGGGGCGTTTCCGTATACCAGCCACCCCATGCGCTGGGGATGTTGAAATCTGGCCGCCCACGACCGGTATAATCCCCTTCAAAGCCGGGGTCGTTCAATAGATTACTTTGCGCTGTCACGCCACCAATGGCTACTGCCGCCGCTACTAGCAGCAAAAGGGTTAAGCGTGTTATCTGTCGTAGCATGGGGTTTTACTCCGGGGATGGTTTTCCAAACTTAAGGCGCACCTTGATAGTACGCCTTGATAGCCGTGATTATATCATGCTCAAAATTACAGTCAACCGCAACCCCTTGCCATACCTATGGCGTAGGGAGGTGGTCGTTTTGGCCTTCAAATACCCCATTACGCCTTCAGCCGCTCCATATATTTCTGGCGGAATTTGGCCACTTTTGGCGCAATGACCACGCGGCAATAACCAGCATCGGGATTATTGGCGAAGTATTCTTGATGGTAATCCTCTGCTGGATAGAAGGTATCGATTGGTTCAATTTGCGTGACAATCGGGTCATTCCATAGCTTTTGCGCTTCGAGCTGGCGGATTTTTTCTTCGGCGATGCGCTTCTGCTCATCACTGTGATAAAAGATGGCCGAGCGATATTGCGTGCCAATATCATTCCCCTGACGGTTGAGCGTAGTGGGGTCATGAATGGTGAAGAACACATCGAGCAAGTCTGCAAACGATATGATTTCATTATCAAACGTAATTTGCACCACCTCTGCATGGCCGGTTGTGCCGGTGCATACCTGTTTGTATGTGGGGCTGGGGACATGCCCCCCGGCATAGCCGGAGACGACGTCCGTCACGCCTTTGAGCTGGTCATAAACTGCCTCCAAGCACCAGAAGCACCCGCCACCGAGTGTTGTGACTTCAATACTCATATTGTGTCCTTTCGCCATTTGATGGCCTGTATGGTGTAGCCATTATAGCCGCGCTATGCTGGCCGATAAATAGCCATGTCGCCCTAAAAGCCCTCTAGCGGCAAATCTTTGAAGCCACCCCGCACATTGACCGTTCCGCTGCCGTCGTCGCGCTGGGCGGTGAACTCGAAGCTTGCGCTCAGGTTGCCGTCAACATAAGTCAGTGTGACCGTGCCCGTGACACCACTGCGATACATATCTTCAGCCAATGGCGAAGTGAGCGATACCAAGCCAGCAGCAACAGGTTGCTCTGGTGTGGGGCGTTGGTCTAATGGCAAAATGGTGTATGTGCCATCGTTGGGAACGCCATGAATTAACATTCGCAAATAGTAACCGCTGGGGACATCGCGCAGGATGATTTCACCCGTGTTATCAACCGGCACGAATTCCATATCACCAGAGACAACATTCAACTGTATATCGCCATCCACTTGCAAAAAGTAAGCATTCGGTTCTAACTCTTCCAGCCCAGCGATTTGCACCGTTTGCCCGCCATCCGTTTGGGGCGGTGGATTGTCACCGCTGTTGCTTTCCCCACCACCACAAGCGGTTAGTACGAGCGCGATGAGTGTCAATAAACCGAAAAGACGGTATTGCATCTTAACTACCTTTCTGCACCTTCTACATGTTTGTAGCATAGCCCTAAATAGCCGTTGTAGCCAACAACCTCATACAATTCCGAACAGTTCGGCGCTGAATAGGTCGCAGGAATGGCGCTTGCGGGTATAATGCAAATATATACACAAACCAGAATTAAACATCTATACAGATTAGGAGCATTGATCATGATACGAAAAATTGCCCTGTTTTTAGTCGTAGGTTTGCTGATAACTGCCTGTGATGCCGTGCAATCCACTGGCGATACTGCCGCCGACCCCGCAGCTGCGGGCAACTTCTTGCCCAACCTCAGCGGCTATAGCGCCAGCAATGCCGATAATATCGTCGATGCGGTGACGGCCATTAGTGGCGGCGCTTCATTATTGAGCGGTAACCCTGTGTTGGCGGGCGCTATCGCCAAAATTGACGATGTGATTCAATGCTATCAAGATGTGGGCGCGGTAGCCGCTAATATCTATACCCCCACTGATTTCTCCAATGTGCTAGAA
>WGEI01000507.1 GCA_015492875.1 Anaerolineae bacterium
GCCGTCTCTCGATTGATAGCGTTGCGACGGCGCGGGCGCGCGATGGTGATGATGGTAATGGCTTCTTTTTGTTCAATCTGGATTGGCGACATCGTGGCCTCTACTTGCATTAAAACTCATAATTACGAATGATTTGAGCACGAAATAGTGAAGCTATATATAATATTCATGTGTTTTTGGCACATTCTGCTTCACTTAGTTATAGGGGATGATACTATGCTCCGTAAAATTGTTGCAATTTGTTTAGTTGTGCTTGTCAGTGGTTTGGTCATTGCACAAGATGATGCCATTGCATCTGGCTTAAATAATCCGCGTGGGTTGGCTTTTGATGAGAATGGTGTTTTGTATATTGCCGAAGGTGGTATGGGGGGGGATATGCCCATCGATACGCCTGAAGGACCCGGTACGTTCGGTATGACTAGCCAGTTAACCATCGTGACCCCAGAAGGGCAGCAAGTGCTCTTGTCGCATTATCCAAGCTCAGCTGGCTCTGGCATTAATGCTGTGGCCATTACTGATGATGCGCTGTGGCTTGTTGTTTCCGCTGGCCCCCCAAACATGCCTTTAACGTTTTCTGTGGTTGAAATAGACCGTCAGACTATGCGCATCCGCCGCACTGTAGACCTTTTTTCTCATGAGTTAATGGTTAACCCTGATGGGGCAGAAGTGCCAGATTCCAACCCTGTGGATATAGCGGTGGCTGATGATGGCACTGTTTTCGTCGTCGATGCAGGCTGTAACTGTTTGCTCTCTTTGGGGTCAGATGGCGCATTAAGTGTAGTTGCTGCATGGCCAGATAATCCAGTACCAACCTCTATTGCATTGGGTGCAGATGGTGACCTTTATGTTGGTTTCTTATCGCCCCTTCCTTTCATTCCCGGTACTGCTCGAATTGACCATCTCTCGGCAGATGGTGAAGTTCTAGAGAGCTTTGAGGGTTTAACAATGGTAGTTGACCTGTTACTGGCAGATGATGGCACGCTTTATGCGGTTGAACTGGCGCAAGGGCTGGGTGAACAGGGCTTCGTGCCCGATTCTGGTCGTGTTGTCGCTGTCAGTGGTGATGGTATCGATGCAATTGCAGAGGGCTTAAGCTTCCCTTATGGCATTGCTCAATCTCCAGATGGCCAGCTTGTCGTTAGTATTAATGCGAGCTTCGCCCCGCCAGGCTCTGGTGCTGTTATTGCTATTGGCACTGAATAACCGATATAGCAATCTCCATTTACTTGACAAACACCTCCGCTGTTTGAGTGGGGGTGTTTTATGTAATCTATATCACCTTTCACTGCTTTATAACCAGTTATGATTAAACCATGCCAGTTAAAAAGTTTTTCAAGGAGTAAATGATGCCAGAGGTGAAAATTGTCTGGATTTCCTTGACGGGGACGAATAGGCCTGATGGTCGCTTATTGAGTACCGAAGCTGCTGAGCGTAAATTGGCCGAGTTACTGGCGGATGGTTGGCAAATCGTCACAGCAGGCGGCGGCTTTGGCACGGGTATGCACGATGTCGCTAGCTATGGCGGCTTTGTCATTTTGCGCCGCGATGGCCATGACGATTGAGAATTGGTGCTTGGGGCACTACGTTTATTGCCCTGCTTGAAGCTATAATATGGGGGTGTATAATGCTTTTTCAAAGGATATTTTATGGGCACAATAAACCTTGTTATCGACATCCCTGGTCCGAAAAGTCAGGCCATCGTTGCGCGGCGAGAGGCCGCAGTTTCACGCGGGGCGGGCAAACTCACCCCAATTGCTATTGCTCATGCACAGGGCGCGGCGGTCACTGATGTTGATGGGAACACGCTGATTGATTTAGCGGGGGGCATTGGTGCGTTGGCGGTTGGCCATTGCCCGCCCCAAATTGTACAGGCTTTGCAACAGCAGGCCGCCGAACTCATTCACATGTGCGCCATTGTAGCTACATACGAGCCTTATGTGCGCGTTTGCGAGCTGCTGAACGAAGTTGCGCCCATTGCTGGCGAGAAAAAGAGCATTCTGGTCAATAGTGGCGCAGAGGCGGTTGAAGCCGCTGTGAAAATCGCCCGCGCCTATACTGGGCGGCAGGCCATCATTGTCTTTGAAGGGGCATATCATGGCCGCACCAATATGACAATGGCCATGACCAGTAAATATGCCCTATTCAAAAAAGGGTTTGGCCCATTTGCGCCAGAAGTATATCGTTTGCCATTCCCCAACCTATACCGCACACCATCGGGGATGACGCAAGAAGAGTATGTGGAATGGAGTATCGCCCAGCTTGAAAATGCTTTTATCGCCCAAGTTGATCCCTCCGCTGTTGCGGCGATAGTCATCGAACCTGTGCAAGGTGAGGGCGGCTTTTTACCGACACCCCCACGCTTCCTACAGCGTATCCGTGAACTCTGTGATGAATACGGCATCATCATGATTGCTGATGAAATTCAGAGCGGTTTTGGCCGCACAGGTAAACTTTTCGCAATTGAACACTATGGAGTGCAGCCTGACCTCATGACAACTGCAAAATCATTGGCCGCTGGTATGCCCCTCGCGGCTGTGACAGGCCGTGCAGAGGTGATGGACGCACCTCATCCCGGCGGGTTAGGCGGCACATATAGCGGCAATCCCCTCGCCTGCGTCGCCGCTATCAACGCCATTGAAACTATTCGCCAGCCATCGTTTTTACAGCGCGCTGAAGCAGTTGGCCAGCGCCTACGCCAGCACTTAGAGCGCATTCAGGCGGATAACGCACTGATTGGCGATGTGCGCGGGCTGGGTTCGATGTTAGTTATGGAACTCGTATTAGACCGTGAATTGAAAACGCCCGCACCAGAGCAAACTTTGCAAGTGAGCGCCGAAGCGCTGAAACGCGGTGTCATCGTCATTCGGGCGGGGCTATATAGCAACTGTATTCGTTTCCTCCCGCCGTTGACTATCACTGACGCCCAAATTGATGAGGCCATGAGCGTTGTGGCAGAGGCAGTCGCAGCGGTGCAATCAGGAGCGTAAAAATCAATGGAACTGGTGTCTATTCAAGTTGGTGCGCCAGAAGCGCATATCGCCCCCGATGGCGAAAAGTGGCAGTCGGGTATTTTCAAGCGGCCAGTAAAAGGGGCGGTGATGTTGCGCCAACTCAATTTAGATGGCGACGGCCAAGCGGACTTGAAAAATCATGGTGGCCTCCATCGCGCGGTATTGGCCTATAGCGCAGACCATTATCCCCGCTGGCGCGAAGAGTTAACA
>WGEI01000508.1 GCA_015492875.1 Anaerolineae bacterium
CCGAAGAATGTGATACAGGTGAGTTCGGCAGCACCTATTCTTATTAGACGACTTATTTGAATTTCAACTGAAACAATACATTACTCCAAAATTCGACAAATGGCGCAAAATGTGCCACAATACCCCCACACTAAGTTAGATACTTCTTTTTCCTCTGAATAAATGCTTATTAGGGCACATGCCCACCACACAAACCAAATTAAGCTTTTGCGATAGACCGGTTTTTTTAATTGATATTCACCAGGTTGATAACCGGGAGGGTTTGTCGTGGAACTATGCGTTATTGAGGGTGATGGGATTGGCCATGAAGTCGTTCCGGCAGCGGTGGCCGTTCTGCGTAAGGTGCTGCCGGATTTACAGGTACACACCGCCCACGCTGGTTGGGAATACTTTCAGCAGAAGGGGGCGCCCCTACCACAAGCCACTGTCGACATGGCGCAAGCCTGCGGCGCGGTTTTGTTTGGCGCGTGCAGCTCCCCATCTTATCCCGTAGAGGGCTATTTTTCGCCGATTGTGCGTTTGCGCCGCGCCATGCAAACCTATGCCAACCTGCGCCCGACGCGCTATTTGCCCGTGCCCACCGCCCGCGCGGGCGTCGATTTGCTCGTCGTGCGGGAAAACACCGAAGACATCTATGTCGGCGATGAACACACTGCCGCAGGTGGCGATTCCAGCACGGCCACCAAAGTCATCACTCGCGCCGCCACCGAGCGCGTCGCCCACCGCGCGTTTCAGATTGCCGCCGTCGCTGGCCGCAAAAAAGTGACGATTGTCCACAAAGGCAACGTCCTGCCACAAACGGATGGCCTTTTCCGCCGTGTCGCTTTTGAAGTGGCCGAACTATACCCAGATATTGAGACCGATGAATTATTGGTCGATACTGCCGCCTACTGGATGGTGAAAGACCCCACCCGCTTCGATATTGTGCTCACGCCCAACCTTTATGGCGACATCCTCAGCGACATGGCGGCAGCTTGGGGCGGCGGACTAGGGCTAGCGCCAGCGCTCAACTTGGGCGAAGATGTGGCCATTGCCGAACCCGTCCACGGCTCTGCGCCAGACATCGCCGGTAAGGGCATCGCCAACCCCACCGCAACCATCCTCAGCGCGGCCATGTTGGTGCGCTATCACTGGGGTATGGTGAAAGTGGCCGAGCGCATCGAGAACGCTGTCGAGGCGGTACTCTCTCAAGGCGGGCACACCGTCGATATTTACCGCGATGATGCCCTCAACACACAGGAATTCACCACGCAAGTCATCGCTAATCTGTAACCCACACACACGCATAACAGCAGGCGGCCTGTCACCATAGCAGGCCGCTTGTTTTCTCCCCCGCGAAATAGCCACATGGGGGCTTACCGCCCCCAAACCCCCGTTTTAAGGACTGGCGTCCTTAAAAATCCTATTTCGGGTTATCACCAAACCCAGCGCTAGGTCGAACTATCGCAGTCGTCCATCCCTCGCGCCACGCTCACCTGTATCACATTTTGCGAACGCAAAGCGTTCGCCCAACGGGGTCGAGGGGTTCACAACCCCTCGTGGGAGCGCGAGGGTGAAGCCCTCGCAACTAATAACCAACTTTAACCAATTACATTACAAAGTGAAGCGCCCTACCCCACTAGGCTTGTTGCGATAGCCAACGGTAGCCATAAGGCGGTAGCGTGAGCGATTGCGTCACTTTCGCCTCTGGGTTTAGCGCATCGGTTAATGTTGCGCTGGGCGCTGGCAGCTCGATAGTCAGCGGCGTGTCGCTCAAATTATGCAACGCAAGGAAATGCTGGCCATCACCTTTGCGCCAAAAGCACAGCGCCTGCGGCGGCAAATCGTCCAGCCATTCCAGCGCCCCCTGTACCAGCGCGGCCTGTTGCTTGCGGCTGTGAATGAGGTGGCGCACGGTATGTAAGAGCGAGTTCGGGTCGGCCTGTTGTGCCGCTACGTTCACCTTTTGATAGCCAAATACCGGGTCAGCAATCATCGGCGCATAGAGCTTGCCCGTCGGCGCAGTTGAAAAGCCCGCATTCAGCCCATCATCCCACTGCATCGGTGTGCGCACGCCATTACGGTCTGGCAAGCTCACATCGTCGCCCATACCAATCTCATCGCCATAGTACAAAACAGGCGCGCCCGGCAGCGTCAGCAGCATCGAGTGCATCAGCGCTATCTTGCGGCGGTCGTTGTTCATCAAAGGCGCTAGGCGGCGGCGAATGCCCAGATTAATCCGTTGGGCTGGCTCTGGGGCATAGGTTTCCCACATGAATTGGCGGTCATCCTCGGTGACCATCTCCAGCGTCAGCTCATCATGATTGCGCAGAAAGGTCGCCCATTGGCAATTAGGCGGTAACTGCGGCGTTTGCGCCAGCACATCCACCACATCGCGGCGGTCTTGCCGTGCCAGCGCCATATACAAGCGCGGCATCAGCGGGAAATGGAAGTTCATATGCACTTCATCGCCATCGCCAAAATAGGGCAGCGTATCTTTTGGCCATTGGTTCGCCTCAGAGAGCATAATCGTGCCGGGATAGTGCTCATCCATAAAGGCGCGCAGCCGCTTGAGGTAATCATGCGTTTCGGGTAGATTTTCGCAATTCGTGCCATCGCGCTCAAAGAGATAGGGCACGGCGTCCACGCGGAAGCCATCCACCCCCAACTCTAGCCAGAACTGCATCACATCTTGCATGGCTCGTTGCACGGCGGGGTTATCATAGTTCAAATCGGGCTGGCTGCTGAAGAAGCGATGCCAATAATACTGCCCACTCACAGCATCATAAGCCCAGTTTGACTGTTCAGTATCGATGAAGATGATGCGGGCATCTTTATACTTCTCTGGCGAATCGCTCCAAACGTAAAAATCACGCATCGGCGATTGGCGACTGCGGCGCGCCTCGACAAACCATGGGTGCTGGTCAGAGGTATGATTGGGGATGAGTTCGACCAGAATGCGCATGTCACGGCGATGAATTTCGTCCACCGTCATCATGAAGTCTTCCAACAGGCCATAATCGGGGTGAATGCCCAAATAGCTGGCCACATCGTAGCCATCATCTTTTAAGGGCGAGGGGAAAATGGGCAAAAGCCAAATGCAATCTATCCCCAGCCATTGCAGATAATCCAGCTTTTGGCGCAGGCCAATGAAATCGCCATGCCCATCAGCGTTGCCATCAGCAAAGGCGCGCACATAGAGTTCGTAGAAAACCGCGTTCATGTGCCAAGACATCACAGGCTCCATTTCTTGAAGTCGAGCGAACGGTGGTTTTTGCGTTGTTATAAGTTGGCGAGATTGTAGCGCCTTTTGTGCAATACGCAATGCTCAAGGCAGCGCCCCGCGTAATAGCCAAATGGGGGCTTACTGCCCCCAAATCCCCGTTTCAAGGATTGGCATCCTTGAAAATCCTGTTAGGGGCATCCCCAAACATGGCGCTAGCATAACCTATCGCAACCGCCCATCCCTAGCGCCGAACTCACCATCATCACATTTTCGGCACGCAGTGCCGAGTAATGGGGTCGAGGGGACCGAGCTGAAGTTTTCAGCCGTTCCCTCGTGGGAGCGCGAGGGTGAAACCCTCGCAAACCAATTTGCGCCAGTGACATGGGGGCTGGTTGCCCCCAAACCCCCACTTTAAGCCTTAAAAATCCTGTTAGGGGGCATCATCAAACTGGCGCTAGGTCGCACTATTGCAATAATCCATCCCCTCGCAAAACAAAACCAACTTTAGCCCATTACCCAGATGATGCCCGCGCCTGTTCGTATAGCTCCGTGAGACGCTGGACAATCGCGGCTTCGCTATAGCGCGCTTCCACATAATCATGTAGGGCTTGCGGTTGGTAGCGGGTGTAATTCTCGCGGATAGTTTGCAATGCTTCGGCGATGGCGGCGCTATCCCCCTTCGGCACGAGGATGCCAACCTCCTCAGTGACAAAATCTTGGGGGCCGCCGCTTTGCGTGGCGATAATCGGGCGGCCACAAGACAGCGCTTCTATCAACGTGATGCCAAAAGTCTCAAAATCGCTGGTAGAGAGCACCACATGGCTGCGGTGGAAAAGGTCGCGCACGCCTTGCCGCGATAGTTGCCCGTGAAACTTCACGCGCCCGCCTACCCCACGCTTTTCCGCCAAGGCTTCCAGCTCATCCCGTAACGAACCACTCCCGCCAATATGTAGCTCTGCCTCGCCATGAGGAAACGCCTGAGCAAACGCCTCAATCGCCAGCTCTATCCGCTTCAGCTTTA
Organism: Anaerolineae bacterium; assembly: GCA_015492875.1. Taxonomy (GTDB): domain Bacteria; phylum Chloroflexota; class Anaerolineae; order Aggregatilineales; family Phototrophicaceae; genus S146-30. The sequence goes on from WGEI01000508.1 coordinate 4,227, forward strand.
TTAAACTGCCGACAATACTCACCACAAACGGAGACAACGGTGGCGGCGGCACCGCTTTGAAGAGATGCGTATTCACTACATTGCCA
>WGEI01000509.1 GCA_015492875.1 Anaerolineae bacterium
CCCCCATACCCCCGTTTTAAGGACTGGCGTCCTTAAAAATCCTATTAGGGGATAGTATCAAACACCGCGCTAGGATGGACTACTGCAACAGCTCACCTTTATCCCATTTTGCGAATGCATCGCATTCGCCCAACGGGGTCAAGGGGGCTTCGCTCCCTTGCGGGGCATGGGGCAGCGCCCCATAAAACCAACGTGCGCCCGTTATGGGGGTTTAGCACCCCCATACCCCCACTTTAAGGACTGGCGTCCTTAAAAATCCTATTAGGGGATAGTATCAAACACCGCGCTAGGATGGATTATCGCAACCGCCTAACCCTAGCGCCGAACTCACCATCATCACATTTTCGGCACAGAGTGCCGAGCAATGGGGTCGAGGGGACGCCGTTCCCTCGTGGGTTTGCCTGCGAGCAGCGCCCATAAAACTAACTCCCCCTACCCCTGCTCCACAATATAAGGCCGTTCCCGATTCAACCGCCGCGCCAGCTCATTGGCATAATACTTGCCCAACAAACTCGCATTCTCCCGCGCCCAATCCGTCAACCGCGTCGCCCCCGCCGGCACATCATCCACATACAGCAAATCCGCCATCAAGCCCTCAACCTCATCGCGCGTCAACAACACATCTCCCATCAACTGCCCCACCACCGCCGCAAACCAGTAGCCCAACCACGGCGGTACTGAGATAATCCGTCGCCGTTTGCCAATAATCTCACCAATCGTCGCCACCAACTCCCGATAGGTAAACGTCTCCGGCCCAAGCGCATTAACAATCGTATTCTCCGCTGCCGCCCCCTGCTCTACCGCCAGCCGCGCCAAATCATCCACATAAATCGGTTGTAGGCGATACTGCCCATCGCCAAACACGCCGAAAACCGGCAACCGCCGCAACAGCCACGCAATGTTATTGATGAGAATATCCTCTTTGCCAAAGAGCACCGCCGGCCTCAAAATCGCATAACTCAGCCCCGATTCCTGTAACGCCGCTTCCAGCTGCGCCTTCCCCCGAAAATACTCCAGTTGAGAATCCAGTGAAGGATTGGTAATGCTCACATGCACCACCCGCCGCACCCCAGCCGCTTTCGCCGCCTCAAACAGTACCAGCGTATTCCTCACCGCATCCGCATAAGTAAACGTGCGATGATTGAACCGCACCCAATACGTATTATACAACACCTCAACGCCGCGTAATATTTCTTTTAATAAATCAGGGCGCTCAAAACGTAGCGGATAAGCCCGAACCCGCCCCGCAAATGGGTCAGGTCGGTGTAGCGAATTCGTCAGCGTAATGACCTCATTCCCCCGCTCCAGCAGCTGATGCGCAATATACTTCCCCGAATAACCAAAAGCCCCTGTGACAGCGTGTATACCCATCGGTCGTCTCCTCATAGTCAGTGAATATGCCGTACAACTTAAGTATACACATTTGTGATTTTTTGCACAAAAACCCGCCACTTGCTAATACAAAAGCACCCGGAACGAGCCGGGTGCCAAAATCCTATAGAGGATAGTAACCATCAAACCAAATCTGACGTTATTCAGCATGCTCCGACATGCCTACAAACTGTCCGTGCCAGTGGTGAACCCATACCTGACCGTTATATCCATTCACACTGAGCATACCAGTAATCTCTCCATCCTGTGCAATATGGAACGTATAGTATCCATAGAAGGTGCTGCCATCCTCGCTCACCTCAGCGCCTTCAGTGCTTTGATCAAGCACCGCCTGCGCATACTCACGCGCTTCTTCAAGCGAAATCGGCATCTCATCACCCGCAGGCACACTGTTAAACATACCCACACTCATGCCCATCCCATACCGCAAATTCCACATCATATTAGGACCGGGTTCTCCAACAACCACACCCGTTTCGGGGTCAATGAGAAACTCGAATGCACTGCGGCCACTCTCAACCTCATGGGCGATGGCATAGAAGTTGTTTTCAAACGCCATCACTTCTTCCAGTTCCAAATCCACTTCTGCATCCCAAGCCTCAATATAGGCCGTTGCAATAGCCTCTGCATCTTCAATCGTCAAACCATCGGCAGGGACTAGCTCCGCTGGCGGCGTCCATGCGCCCATCATCCCATTGCCAGGACCGAAACGCCCCATATTTTCAGAGTTGCCGCCCATCATCATACCGTCCATCCCCATCGGGCTAGACGTTCCCATCATGCCCCCTAGCATACCCATGCCGAAGAGGCCGTCTTGCCAGCAATTCTCAAATCCCATCATGTCAGTCGGTGAATTGCCCATGCCCTGTCCAGCCATCATCCCGTACATCTGATTGAAATCGCACGGGGCGTCAGGCATACCATTCTGGGCAAAAACCCCCCATGTCGCTAAAATGAGAATCACTATTACTACGCTGAAAATCGTTGTTGCTTTGTTCGTCATCGGATATTCCTTTCTCTACCGATTATCCCAATAAATAGGTTCATCGTTTTCATCGACGAAATACTCGTCGTCATCAACGTACTCATGACGCTGCTTCCGCTTCCGCTTCACCGGCTCATTGAGAGAACTCACTTCGTTGGTTCGAAACAAGAGGTTGATCACCCATATCGCTAAAGCTGCCAAAATAATCCATGAGATGATCATCCCCAGATAACCACCACTCCACATTCCAATACCCATCATCTTGGCACCTCCTCATCTCAATTACCGATTTGCCCCCATTATGCCTGTGTATGTTGACGGGAATTTGGCGGTTATGTGACTTTTATATGAAGTTTTGTGAACAAGTATTACGAACTGTGCCGCGTGGCAATATCAAAGAGGTTTACACTGTAGGAAGGTCAAAATAAAACAGACTACCTTTTCCCACGCCTTCACTTTCTACCCGTATATCGCTTCCATGCGCCAGCAAAATATGCCGCGCTATCGTGAGGCCAATACCGCTGCCCCCACTGCTACGCGCACGAGATTTATCAACGCGGTAAAAACGCTCAAAAATACGCTCTAAATCCTCTTCACTTAATCCCACCCCCGTATCTTGTACCTCAACACGTGCCAACTTCCCGTGTTGGTAGCAACGCACCGTGACCTGCCCTCCTCCATCCGTGTACTGTAGCGCATTCCCCAATATATTGAGCAGAACCTGCCGCAAACGGTCATAATCAACCCGCACGAAAATCTTCTCATCAGAAAACTCTGTATATAACTTCACATGCTTATCTTCAAACTGGGGCTGAATCCACACTACCGTTGAACGTAACAAATCAATCAGGTTATAAATGTCAAAATTTAAGGATATTTCTCCACTTTCAACCATAGATAATTCTTGCAAATCCCGCACCAAACGCTGTAAACGTGAAGTTTCATGATGAATTTGTTGAAATGTTTCCAATGTCGGCTCGATGATGCCATCTTGTAAACCCTCCATATATGCTTGAATACTTGCTAACGGCGTTTTTAGTTCATGACTAACATCTCCAATAAGCCGTTGCCGTGTGGCCTCTATCTCCTCTAAAGAAGCCGCCATCCGGTTGAAGCTTTCCGTCAACATCCCTAATTCATCTGAAGAAGCAAATGCCAAGCGCTTGTTATAGTTCCCAGCAGCAATATATTGGCTCGCCTTCACTAAGGCGCGAATGGGTTGCACAATACGATAGCTAACATATACACTGACGAGTAAAGCTGTAGTTGCTGCTGCCGCCGTCGCTATTAATAACGAGCTTAGCATCGCGGTATAAAATCCCTCATTAAGTTGGTCTTCAAGCTCCCTCATCATACTCATTCTGCTCGGCATCATGCTTTCCATACTTTGCATATGTTGGTCAAAACTGATAGGCGCTATTGATAATGTCGTTACAATGAGAATGCTCGCCCCCACTATCACTATAACCATATATGACAAAAACAACTTCCAGCCCAAACTCATATCGCCTCATCCTCAAATTTATACCCAACCCCACGCACCGTTTTAATGAATTGGGGTGCTGAAGGGTCTTCTTCTAGCTTCTGGCGAATACGTGCTATATGCGCATCGACAACGCGCTCATCGCCATAAAAATCGTATCCCCAAACATGTTGTAAAAGCTGTTCTCGTGTGAATACCATTGATGGATAAGTTGCTAAAGTTTTCAATAAACTGAATTCCAAGGCCGTTAACTCAATCAATTCATCATCACGCCAAACCTGATATTTATCCACATCAATCCGAATATGCTTAAACACCAAGATATGCTCTTCTTGTTGTGCCCCCCGATTGCGCCTCAAAACCGCCTTCACGCGCGCCACCAACTCTCTGGGGCTGAATGGTTTGGTAATGTAATCATCAGCACCAATTGTCAACCCCACAATTCGATCAGGCTCTTCAGATTTAGCCGTTAACAATATCACATACACATTAGATTCTCGCCGTATTTGCTGCAAAACACTCAGGCCGTCGCGCTTAGGCAACATAATATCCAGAATAACTAAATCGGGTTTATACCGTCTGAAGGCGGCCAAACCCTGCTCCCCATCTAGGGCGACATAAACCTCATAGTTTTCCGCTTTTAGATAAGCCTCTATCACATTTAAGATCGCTTGCTCATCGTCTATTGCTAGAATTTTCACCATATTCTTCACTCGCAAAAAGTAGCCATATTTGAAAACCGTATACTACATTCTACGCCCCTCGTTGGCTATTGTCTCAACACACCGTAAGACATCTGCTATATTTTGCCTCATATAATATAGAAAAAACCACTCACACATCTGCGGGCGAAATTGAAGGGCAAAAACACCAATGAAACAGCAAACTATCCTCGTCGTCGATGACGAAGCCACCATCCGTGAAGTCGTGCGTCGCTACCTTGAACTCGAAGGCTTCCAAGTTATCGAAGCCAAAAATGGCAACGAAGCCCTCGACAAACTGCAACAGCACCCGCCCGACCTAGTCGTACTAGACCTCATGCTCCCCGGCGTTGATGGCTGGGCGATTACCCGTTCGCTGCGCACACCAGCCGGCTATACCGCCCTCAGCCTCAACGGCGACATCCCCATCGTCATGCTCACCGCCCGCACCGGCGAAACCGACCGCATCATGGGCTTTGAACTGGGCGCAGATGACTACGTCGTCAAGCCATTCAGCCCGCGCGAACTCGTCGCCCGCGTCAAAGCCGTCCTGCGCCGCAGTACCCCCGGCGCCGCTGGTAACGAAACGCCCTTAGAATTCGGCACGCTCTATCTCGACCCGCGCAGCCGCACCGTGCGCATCAACGACCAACCCGTCACCCTCACCGCCAAAGAGTTTGACCTGCTCTGGTTCTTCGCCCGCCACCCGCGCCAAGTCTTCACTCGCCAGCAGCTGCTTGATAGCGTCTGGGGCTATGAATTCTATGGTGACGAAAGCACCGTCACCGTCCACGTCCGCCGCCTGCGCGAGAAAATCGAGCAAGACCCCGCCAAACCCCTCTACATCCAAACTGTTTGGGGCGTTGGCTATAAATTTGAAAGCCCTGAATAACCCGAAACTGCCACATCAGTGACGAATTGAGGAAACCCCATGAGCACACCCGTAATCACCCTCAAACAACAATCCCGCTACCCCCTATTGCTCTTCATCATCCTAATTTTCGCCTCATTGGGCGCGGCCATGCTGGTCATCATCCCTCATGTCATGCCCGGCGATGACATCGCCCTGCTCGCTGGCTTCATGCTCGGCACAGGCGCACTTACCATCGCCCTCTCCTATGCCCTATGGCGCTTTGGTCTGGTGCAATGGTTTCGCAGTTTACGCTGGGCGCTGCTGTTGGTGATTGTCCTCACCGTCTCGCTGATTTTCATGAATGTTTGGGTGACAGCTAAACTCATGTTCATCGAATATAGCGACCTCACCCTCACCACCGCCTCGCTCATATTCGCGGGCTTGACCGCCATCGCCTTCGGCTTTTTTGTCGCCAACACCATGACCGAACGTATCTGCCAACTGGCTATCGCCGCCGAACAGCTGGCGCGTGGCGACCTCTCCATTCGCCTAGAAGCCTACGGCAACGACGAACTAGCGCAACTCATCGCCTCGTTTAATAGCATGGCGCGCAGCCTGCAAGAAGTGGATGAGCAGAAGAAAGCGCTAGAGAAAACCCGCCGCGACCTCATCGCTTGGGTATCCCATGACCTGCGCACGCCCTTAGCCACTATGCGCGTTATGGTAGAGGCGATGGCCGACGGCGTCGTCACCGATGAAGCCACCGTACAGCGCTATCTCCAAAATACCCAGCGCGAAATCCGCCATCTCAGCCGCCTCATCGACGATTTATTTGAACTCGCCCAGCTCGATGTTGGCCATATTCGCCTCAGCTACCAACCAACCTGCCTGCCCGATTTAATCTCCGATACCATCGGTACAATGGAAGCCCGCGCCCAAAATCAAGGCGTCCAACTCCAATGTGATATCGCGCCCGATGTTGACACGTTGCCATTAGCGCCCGACAAAATCCAACGAGTGCTCTACAACTTGCTAGATAACGCTATCACCTATTCCCCCGCTGGCGAACAGGTACTACTCAAAGTGTATTGCGAGGAAGCGAACGTCCGTATTGATATTCACAACAGCGGCGCACATATCGCTGAGCACGACCTACCGCATATCTTCACGAGTTTCTATCGGGGAGAGCGCTCACGGGCATCTGATGACGAGGGCAAACGCGGCACCGGGCTGGGGCTGGCCATCGCGCGCGGTTTCATCGAGGCGCATGACGGCAAAATCTGGGTGACCAGTGCACCGCAGCAAGGCACAACTTTCAGCTTCACCCTGCCATTGCGACAAGCAGCGGCTTAAATCGCCTGATTTTCCCTCTTTTTCGACAGAACAACCTTTTACCATGAAGGCACTATAAATGGCTAAAAACGCGCTTTTTGCCCGCTATAGCACCCTGCCAGAAAACGGGTTCGCCGTGATTGATTACCCGCATAGCCGTATCCCGCTTATTAGCCCCTGCCGTAAAGCGCCCATACGCTTTTGCCGCTGAAGCGTGTCAATTGACACGCTTCACCTGAAGTTTGGTGCTTCTTGCAAAAAACATTGGTAAAAGTTAAAGTATTAACTCCCCAGAACGAAAGGCAAGGTCTCAACATATATGGCTATAATAAAAAAGCCGTCCCATAAAGAGACGGTTTTATACCTTCACTCTGATTCGGGTTAAGGTACTCTAGCCCCACGAGTGCCACCACATCCAAATGGCCAGCTCCAGCAGAATCCGGTATTGTTATATATTTCTACAGAAGTCCCTATACAATTAGTGTTGCCAAAAAGTTTCAAAGGTGTATTGGGAATGCCATCTTTCCAAATAGACCAAATTCCAGAAGTCGTTGATGCACATGAGGTATTATTATGTACATTCTTGAGCCACCCATTGTAGAAAGAATGGGCAAAGAGCGCCCAGTGATTAGCAGATAATGTCATTGACGACTCTGGCTGACCTGAATCATATCCTTCTGGCGGAGCGGGGAATTCGTAATCGGGGAATAGCGCTTCAATCCGTGCCATCTCTCTCCGCGCTATCTCTCTATAGGCTGCAAGCTCACGCTCAGTATTGAAACAGATCATTCTATTC
>WGEI01000510.1 GCA_015492875.1 Anaerolineae bacterium
GCTCACACGATTAGGCCCAGTGATGGTCAGTTCATCGAGACCACCATAGCCATTCACCACCATAGCGGATTTAGAGCCTAAGTCGCGCAATACATGAGCGAGCATATCGGTTAAATCGGCGGCAAAAACACCCATCAGTTGGCGCTGTGCCCCAGCAGGATTGGTTAATGGCCCTAAAATATTGAAAATCGTGCGGATACCCATTTGACGGCGAGGGCCAATCGCATATTTCATGGCGGGATGTAGTTTCACGGCAAATAGAAAGCCAATCCCCACCTCGTCAACACATTGCCCCACCTGCTCTGGCGCGAGGTCTAAGTTGACGCCAAGCTCCGCTAGAACATCGGCGCTCCCACATTTACTGCTTGCGGCACGATTGCCATGTTTAGCCACAGGCACACCTGCCCCAGCGGCCACAAAGGCGACTGTAGTGCTGATGTTAAACGTGCCAGATTTATCGCCGCCTGTACCGCAGGTGTCGAGTAAATCACCATTTACAGATGTAGGTACTGGATGAGCATTGGCACGCATAGCGCGGGCGCTACCCGCGATTTCATCGGGCGTTTCGCCTTTCATACGTAGCGCCATGAGATACGCCCCAATTTGGGCTTCAGTAGCCTGCCCAGACATAATCTGGTTCATCACTGCTTCAGCTTCTTCTGCCTGCAAATGCCCGAAACGCCCAAGTACATCGATTGCCCGTTGAATTGTAATTTCCATTGCAAATTCTCCTTTCCCCATATATCGCTTAGGCTTTAATCGCCGCGAATTGATTATCTACAAAGTTCTTGAGAATACGCAGGCCAAACTCAGTTAAAATACTTTCCGGATGAAACTGAACGCCGACAATCGGATAGGATTTATGCCGAATAGCCATGATTTCGCCTTCTTCAGTGAAAGCCGTTATCTGTAAACAGTCTGGCAATGTCTGCTCTTCGGCAATAAGGCTATGATAGCGGGTAGCTATAAAGGGGCTGGGGACGCCTGTAAAAAGCGGGTCGCCTTTATGATAGACCATGCTAGTTTTTCCATGCATTAAGCGCGGGGCATGGGTGACTACCCCGCCAAAGGCTTGTGCAATACATTGATGGCCAAGACAAACACCTAAAAGCGGGGTTGTTTCTCCCATTGTTTTAATCACATCGAGGGAGATGCCGCCATCATCAGGCGTACCCGGACCGGGGGAAATGACAATATGGGAGGGGTTAAGCGCCTGCACTTCTTCAAGCGTGATTTTATCGTTGCGGGCGACATGCAACTCTGCACCTAACTCGCCAAGATATTGCACCAAGTTATAAGTGAAGCTATCGTAATTATCGATGACAACAATCATCGCTCATCCTCCAATTCAGGCACATGTTGCGCCTCAAGGCCTTCGAGATGTAAAACATCGTTAGCCGCAATCATTTTCCATTGGCCATCCGCATTTTGGGCGATAGTAGTGACTGACATATTAGAAAGCGGAAGGCTGAACATACTTTCATCATCGAGCAATTTAGCTAAAAGAATGTGAATAGCGGTAGTATGTGAGACAACAGCCACCGTGCTACCGCCTCGTCCCTGTATATCGTCCAAAGCCGCTAAAGCGCGGGCGCGCACTTCTGCACGAGATTCGCCACCGGGGACTTGAAACCCATCGACATTCTTGAGGAAAGCTTGATACTCTTCTGGATACCAATCGACGATTTCATCCATCGTCAAACCTTGCCAATTTCCGATATGCCGTTCACGTAAACGGGCATCATAGATAGGAGCAAATCCCAAACTTTCCGCTAGAATTGCGGCAGTCTCTGCTGCACGGCGCAAATCGCTGGAGTACAACATGTTCACGCCTATAGAGCGGATGTGCCGCGCTAAGCGGCGCGCTTGTTGGCGGCCATGTTCATTCAGGGGGACATTCACCCAGCCCTGCCAACGGCCAAAACGGTTCCAGCTTGTTTCTCCGGGACGAATCAGAATGAGTCGTTTCATCTGTTTGAAGCCCTTTGCTCAGAGGAGACCTTCTTCGGCATACTGAATAGCTACGGCAACAGCTTTCGCCTTATTGACAGTTTCCTCATATTCTCTGGCGGGGTCGCTATCGGCGACAATACCAGCACCGGCCTGAACATAAACGGTATCATCGAGCATCAATAGCGCGCGGATAGTGATGCACATATCCATCGAGCCATCAAAGCTAAAGTACCCGACAGCGCCACCATAAAGGCCGCGCCTTGTACCTTCCAACTCTTCGATGATTTCCATCGCACGCACCTTAGGCGCACCGCTCAATGTGCCGGCGGGGAATGTCGCACGCAATAAGTCGAAAGCGTCCATGTTGGGGTGCAATTGACCCTGCACGTTGCTGACAATATGCATAAC
>WGEI01000511.1 GCA_015492875.1 Anaerolineae bacterium
ATACCGAGATGGGGCCGCTTGTCAATCAAAAGGCCATGAACAAAGTGCGCAGCTACATGGATGTGGCGCGTGAAGAAGGGGTGAACATTGTACTCGGCGGCCACCCCATCGAAGGCAAAGGCTTCTTCTTCCAGCCTACACTCTTTGATGGCGTTCGCCCCGGTATGCGCGTGGAACAAGAGGAAATCTTCGGCCCAGTTCTCTCAGTGATTGAGGTCGCTAGCCTTGAAGAGGCTATCGAAGTAAACAACAATGTTCGCTATGGCCTTTCCAGCAGCATCTTTACTGAAAATGTGAACGCAGCTTTCCGCGCTATTCGTGACCTGACAACGGGTATTGTTTATATCAATCACGGCACGACTGGGGCAGAAATTCAGTTCCCCTTCGGTGGCACGCGCGGCACAGGCAACGGTATGCGCGAAGCGGGTCAAGCTGCACTAGATTCGTTTACAGAGTGGAAGTCGGTCTACGTTGATTATAGTGGCCGCCTCCAACGCGCCCAGATTGATACTGAAGCGGTTCTCAATGAAGAAGATTTATAAGCGCGTGGCGAATAAAGACAATATCTGTAAACAAATTGTCGAAATCTGCGCTATTTTGCGGTAAGCTATAGGCACGCCAGTATGCTAGAAAATTCACAATTTCCGCTACATTGGGATGCTTCTTATGAAATTGTGCTGGCGTTGATTGAAGCTCATCCGGAGGTCGATGTTGAACTTGTCGGTCTCCAACAGTTGTATGATTGGATTATTGCATTGCCTAATTTTGTGGATGATCCCCAACTCGCAAACGAGGGCATCCTGAACAACATACTCAGAGAGTGGTACGAGGAGGTCAATCCATAGCATGGACCTGCAACAGTTTCAGGATACTGAGTTCCCGGTACCCACCGAATTGCAGAGCAATGTGGCTATTACCAGCCTCAGCAAACTCTACAATTGGGGGCGCCGCAACTCAATGTGGCCGATGCTTTTCGGCCTTGCTTGCTGCGCGATTGAAATGATTGCGACGGCTTCGTCGCGCTTCGACCTTTCGCGCTTCGGTATGGAGGTTATGCGTGCTACCCCGCGCCAAGCGGACTTGATGATTGTTTCCGGCACGGTGACCAAGAAAATGATTGTGCCTATTGTGCGTCTGTATAACCAGATGCCCGAACCAAAGTATGTGCTGGCTATGGGCGCGTGTGCCAGTGGTGGCGGCCCTTTCAAAGAGGGCTATAACGTCGTTTCTGGTATTGATAAATATATACCAGTTGATGTTTATGTGCCCGGTTGCCCGCCAACTCCACAAGCCTTGCTTTATGGCCTGATTGCGCTTCAGAAGAAAATTGATGGGCAGTCTTTGGCCAATATGGATGATGTGCCCTGGTATGGCGTTGGCCCCTCAGAACCAACACCTGTCCCCATTCTTGGGCCAGATATTATCGACCCGCGTCAGATGCACATTATTCGCCAGCAAGCAGAACGCGCCGCACAGGGTTTACCTGCTGGTGTCCGCGAACTCCCGGCCATCCCTCAACCAGAGAAGAAAAAAGTGCCCGCGAAAACAGGGCAGGGGGCTGCGGCGGCAGATGGCGAAATGGACCCGGCTAAAGCCGAACGCCTCCGTAAGCGCGAAGCCGCCCTTGCCCGCAAACGTGCCCGTGAAGCAGCTAAGAAGCAACAGGGTGAAGGTTAGCCATGACCGATATTGCTCCAGATCAAGACCTGACCGCCGTTGATATTGACGGTGCTCTCGATTATCTCAAACAGCGTTTTCCAGATGCTGTACGTGAAGACGACCGCGAAGGCTATAGCGGCATTATTGTTGATAAAGATAAACTCGTCGATGTTGCTACGACTATTCGTGACGAACTCGGCTTTAACTATCTTTCCAGCGCCACAGCCGTAGACTATCTCGGCATCTCCGACCATATGGAAATGGTCTATCACACCTACCGCATTAGTGGCGGTGGTGCGCTTGTCTTTAAGGCGCAAACTGACCGCGAAAAAGCCGAACTTCCCTCCCTTGTGCCTGTTTGGAAGGGCGCTGACTTCCAAGAACGTGAAGCTTACGACCTGTTTGGCATCCGCTTCGAAGGGCATCCCAACTTGCGCCGCATTCTGCTTTGGGAAGGCTTCGATGGCCATCCCATGCGCAAGGACTGGAAAGAGGCCTATTACGAGCAAGACCACAAACCTTTTGATAGTCGTTGGCCAGCCGGTTGGGTGCACCGTGCTGAAGAGCGCACCCCTTACGGTAAAAACGTGCGCTATCCCGATAATTTAGACCTCTCTCGCTTGGTTGATGTTTCTGAAGAAGATGTCTACCAGAGTCTTGGCCTTGGCGTGGACGTACAGCAATTAGATAGCGATGACATTGCTACCGAGCGCCTCCTCGTCAACATGGGGCCGCACCACCCCAGCACTCACGGCGTGTTCCGTATGGTTGTCACCATGAACGGCGAAACCATCGAAAAATTAGAGCCTGTCATGGGGTATCTGCATCGCAACCATGAGAAAATCGGCGAGCGCAATACTTTCCTACATAACATGCCGTTTACCGACCGCCTAGACTATATCTCCAGCATGGGCAATAACTTTGGCTATGCGCTGGCGGTAGAGCAGTTGCTGTCACGCGGTGCGCGTTATGATGCCCCCACCTATCGCGCCGAAGTGATTCGTGTGCTCATGGCAGAGCTAACCCGTATCGTCAACCACCTTTGGGCGATTGGCTTTTGGCTGAACGACCTCGGTGCATTCTTCACGCCCGTTCTATATTTCATTGAAGAGCGCGAGCGTATCCTCGATTTCTTTGAGGCGGTTGCGGGTAGCCGCATGATGTGTAATTACATGCGTTTTGGTGGCGTAGCGAAGGACTTGCCAGAGCGCCTGCATAGTGTCGCCAACCTTGTTAACGATAAGGTGCGCGACTATAACACCATGCAATACCTCACCGAACTCATCACCGAGCGCATCCCCCGCACTATCGAAGAACTTGAGGAATATCTCTCTGAGAATGAGATTATCAAAGCGCGTTCCATTGGCTATGGTTATCTCTCGCCAGAAGATGCCATTCAGTACAGCACTGCTGGCCCATTGCTGCGCGGTAGCGGTATTCCTTACGATGTGCGCCGTGCCGAACCGTACAGCATCTACCCTGAGCTAGACTTCGATATTGCCGTGCGTGATGAAGGCGATATGTACGCCCGCTATCTGGTGCGCGTTGAGGAAATGTGGCAAAGTGTGCGCATCCTCAAGCAAATTCTCCCGCGTTTGGAACGCACACAAGGCGAGCCGATTATGGCTGGCAAACCCCAGCATACCCCTCGCGTGCCGCTTGGCGAAGCCTATGGCCGCGTAGAAAACCCGAAAGGCGAACTTGGCTTCTATGTGGTTTCCGCTGGTGATCCCAAAGGGCCGCAAAATCCATGGCGCTATCACGTTCGTGCCCCAAGCTTCATTAATCTGACCCCGCTCGGATTAATGTGCCAGAATCACAAAGTTGCCGATATTGTCGCTATTCTTGGCAGTATTGACATCGTGCTTGGTGAAACTGACCGCTAAAACGAATATGCGGGCGGGGTATTTTTCCCTGCCCGCTTACTACAATGAGGTGAGTGTATGTACGGAATGGGTATATTAAAAGGTCTCGGCGTCACCTTCCGCCACTTCATTGAGACCTATGTAGATGATATTCGCTACGGCTTCCGCAAATATAGCCGTGATGATAACTTTGAAGTGCGTCAGGGGCCAAAAGCTAAGGGCGCTATCACCGTTCAGTATCCAGATGAGAAAATTGCCGTGCCAGAACGCTTCCGTTTTGTGCCGTTCTTAGTTGTGGAAGATCACGACCACCCAGAACGCCCAGACCATATCTGGTGTACAAGCTGCGGC
>WGEI01000512.1 GCA_015492875.1 Anaerolineae bacterium
CGCAACTTGTGCGCGATTTACCCACGCTGAAAGCGCCGCGCAACTTCACCCTAACGCCACAAATGGCACAAACCGCCCGTCGCATTACGCCCTTGCCCAAACGGCGCAAAACGAATTACACAGCGTGGGCAGTGTTAGCCGCAGCGGTGTTTGTCATGATTATTGGCGGGGCTATCCTGTTGAGCCAGCGGCCAGCGCCACGCTCAGCGGGCACAACTACCCAGCAAGCAGTGGCCGCTGTACCGACAAGCGCACCCACCGAAGCGGAAACGCCGTTAGCCTTTGCGCCACCACCAGCCACGCCAACTATAGCGGCTCCTGCGCCACCACCCTTGCCAACGGCGATGCCGACGCAAGCCGTAGAGCGCAGCAGTGCGACGGCAATGCCTCCTGCGCCAGTCGATGCGAGCGATGCCGCTATGGACAATATGGCGCAAACAACCATGCAAGAAGCGACAAATGCTGATGGTGAATTGGGCGATGCGGGCGCGATGGACGATGTGACCACATTTGCAATCCCGCAACAACCACCACTAGCCGCCACTGCGTCAACAGGGGAATTTGACGCACAGTCACAGAGCGCGGCTGGGGCAGGCGGTGGCATTGCGCCAAATGAAGAGACCGCCGTTGTAGAAAGTGCCGCAGAGCCGCGTTTAGATAGCAACACCCTTGACCCGGCTACATTTTTGCGCACATTATTAACTATACTCATCAGCCTATTCACACAACTATCAGGGTTAAGATGACCGGCAAACAAATCGCCAATTACTGTTCAATTTGTGGGGCGAAGCTTGAGCGCCGCGAGTGGCATGGCGTTATACGCCCAGTCTGCCCAGCGTGTGGCCATGTCGTCTACTTTGACCCTAAAGTGGCGGTGGTGGTATGGATTGAGCGCGATGAACAAGTTTTGCTCATCCAACGCGCCTATGAGCCGGGTATGGGAAAGTGGGCGCTGCCCGCAGGCTTTGTCGATGCGGGAGAACCACCAGAAGAAGCTGCCACGCGTGAAGTTTGGGAAGAAACCGGCCTAAAAACCCATATCACCCGCCTAATCGATGTATTTCCCAAACGCGATAATGGGCTGGCAGATATTGTCATCGCATACAAAGCGACCATTATTGCGGGCGAATTGCAGGCTGGGGACGATGCGGCAGATGCGCAATGGTTCGGCAAAGACAATTTGCCGCCACTGGTCTTTTACCCCTCGATTACACTAGTGAACCGTTGGCTTGCTAACGAACTCTAAAATATCTTCACGAGACTATGACACAAACGACAACAATACCCCCACTCCAACCGTTGATGATTGGCGATATTGTCATCAATCCGCCGTTATTTTTAGCGCCAATGGCTGGCCAAACGAACCGCGCCCTACGCGACTTATGCCGCATGAAAGGCGGCTGTGGGCTGGTATGCACCGAATTACTGAGCAGCCACGCGATGCAGTATAAAGGCTCTCGTAAGCGCACCTTCCAGCGATTTGATTGGGATGGGGAAGAGTTGCCCTTCGCCGTGCAGCTTTTCGGCAGTGACCCAACGATGATGGCAGAGGCGGCGAAAATCGTCGTCGATAGTGGCGCGCCAATTGTCGATATAAACATGGGCTGTTGGGTGCCTAAAGTGGCGCGCAAAGGCGGTGGGGCAGCCTTGCTGAAGGATATTCGCATCGCAACCGCCGTAGTTGAAGCCGTCGTGAAAGCTGTCGATGTGCCAGTGACGGTCAAAGTGCGCGCTGGTTGGGAAGCGGGCAAACCCACCGCGATTGACTTCGCCCGCGCTGCCGAAGAAGTTGGCGCGCAAGCGATTACCGTGCATGGGCGCTATGCTAAACAGGGCTTCAGTGGTGAACCAGATTGGGATATTATCCGCCGCGTCAAAGAGGCCGTTCGGAGCATTCCTGTCATTGGCAATGGCGATGTGCGAACGGCGGATGATGTGCGGCGTATCATCGCGCAGACGGGGTGCGATGGGGTGATGATTGGGCGGGCAGCGCTGGGCAATCCATGGATTTTCAGCGATATTTTGTATGAGCTAGAGCACGGGCAACCCACCCCGCCACATAGTTGGGAAGAGCGAGCAGAAGCGATGCTATGGCAGGCGCACCGCGCGCTGGAGACCACACGCAAGCCGCCTATTATCGCCATCCGTGAGTTGCGCGGGCAACTTATCAAATACTGCCATGGTATGCCCGATGCCACCACCATACGGGAGCATATCATCCGCGCGGAGACGCTAGAAGATATTGAAGCGGCATTGCACCCAATTCTCGCCCTGACCACTTAAAATTATCTGCAACAGCTATCTACAAGGAGCATATATCGTGGAAATCGCGTGGAGCAAAGTTTTGCCTGTGGTTGTGTCAATTGCGGTGATTATCCTCGTGGCGATTGTGCAAGAGTTATCTCCACGCCTAGCGGCCATCACCGCCACCATGCCCATTGGCGTGCCGCTGGCGCTATGGATTGTCTGGGCATCGCAAGGGGGCAATTCCGACGCTATGGCGCAATTTGCGGGCGGGTTATTCGTCGGCTTGATACCAACACTACTTTTTGTCATCGCCGCATGGATATTGCTCAAAGCAGGTTGGGGATTAGTGCCAGTGCTGGCTGCGGGTTATGCCGTTTGGGGCGTGGCGCTCATCGTTATGTTGCAAATACAGCGCCTATTGACTAGGGGGTGAAGCAGCCTGATACTGGTAAGCGCTGTGAAATCTGGCACAATATGAGGCGCTCTATCAGCTGAACGAGGAATAACTTGATGATTGCACGGTTACAAAATTTGCCGCGCCCAATGCGGCTGCTGGCGTGGTTGGCCTTTCTAGGCGGCGGCATTCTCATTCTCATCATCATCACGTTGATGTTGGTCAATAATTCTCCACGCAACGAGGGTACATCGCTACTCGATAATGTGACGGTAGCAGAATATGCGATATTGCCAGATGATAACGC
>WGEI01000513.1 GCA_015492875.1 Anaerolineae bacterium
ATGCCTATGTGCAAACTGGGGCGACGGGCACAGATGAAATTAAAGTGGCGATTATCTATAAGCCCGGCGTAGTGACGCCGGTTGGCGCACCGCAGGTGCTCAATACAACCGCCTTCACAGACCCCAACGGGCTGGGCAGCCAGAAGAACCGCCCAGCAGTGGCGCAGACGTTCCAAGTGAGCGATGCCGGTAATCCGGATTTTGGGGCGGCGTTCACGGTCGTTGTGGTACACCTGAAATCGAAAGGCTCTAGCTGTGGCGCAGGCGACGACGATACCACCACCGGGCAGGGCAACTGTAATGGCACGCGCACAGGTGGTGCAACCGCTTTGGTGAACTGGTTAGCGACAGACCCAACTAACACAGCTGCCAATTTAGGCGCAGTGGATACAGATTACCTCATCATTGGCGATTTCAACGCTTACTACCAAGAAGACCCAATGCAGGTTTTCTATACCAACGGCTATAGCAACCTTGTCGCGCAGAGTAGCTATACCTATGTCTTCGATGGTGAATGGGGTATCTTAGACCACGCTGTGGCTAGCGCAAGTTTGACGGCACAGGTCACTGGTGCACAAGACTATCACATTAACTCTGATGAAAGCAGCCTGCTGGATTATAACGACACGGTGCAGGATTCTGGTGAAGCGAGTTGGATGGCGAAACCCCCAACGAACCCGCTCTATAGTGCCGATGAGTTCCGCTCATCAGACCATGACCCAGTGGTGGTAGGGCTAGACCTCAATGCGCCCGCCCCCACCCCAACGCCAACTGCAACCGCCAATCCCGGCAATGGCAATGGTGATAATAGCACCAGCTATACCATTGGGGAATGTATCGTGCTGACTATCACATCAAGCGAGCCATTTGTAAGCTATGGGCAAACGTGGGAATGGGTGATTACTATCACCAACACCTGCGACGATGGCCTCTCTGGGGTACTGGTCTTGAACTTCCCGGGGTTATTTGTGGTTAATATCATCACCGATAACAACGGTGCAGTAAAAGTTGTCTATACAACACCAGCGATGCGCTATGGGCGAATGGTGCTACCTATGCAGAGCGATGTCGCGCAGGTCGCTGTGAGCCTTGACGCGGGAGAGAGCCAAACCGTGCGCATTGCCACAACCCTACCGCAGGACTATCAAGGCACAAGCGTAACCGCCACGGCCAACTTCTCTGGCACTTCTGGCAGCGCAAGCAGCGATATTTCTGCTAGCGCAACGGCGCTCATTGTAAGCCAACTGCCTGCCACAGGTGAGACCCCCATTTGGCGAGATGTTGTCTTGGCGATCATCGGGCTGGGTATCGTTCTCGGCATTGGGCGACTTGCCTACCGCAAATCATAGTTTGCACCATACAGAGACACAGCAGAGGGGCTATAAATGCCCCTCTTTTTGTTTTGTCGTGATATTGAAAGACGATTTAGAAGCGGCTATTGCTAGAGCCAAAGATACGGCTGCCGAGCTTGAAGCCATGTTGTTCTAGCTGGTCGATAAACTTGGGACGGAAGCCAGTCGATTCCAGCGCGCCACCGCCAACATGGGCATAACCTGGCCCAGTTTGGCCGGGCACACGGTAGATAAACAGGTCTTGCAAAGTCACGCGCGAGCCTTCCATGCCCTGAATTTCGGTAATCTGGACGATTTTACGGCTGCCATCTTTGAGGCGGCTTTGCTGGATGATGAGGTGAATGGCGCTGGCAATTTGTGCACGAATCACCTCAACGGGCAAATCCATACCCGCCATCATACACAGCGTCTCCAAACGGGCGACACAATCGCGCGGGCTGTTGGAATGTACGGTCGTCAGTGAGCCATCATGGCCGGTATTCATCGCCTGTAACATATCGAGCGCTTCGCCACTACGACACTCGCCAACAACCACGCGGTCGGGGCGCATACGCAGCGAACCTTTAACAAGGTCGCGAATGACTAGCCGCCCTTCCTCACCGTCGCCGCCGGGAATGGGTGGGGCTGTTTCTAGGCGGACAACATGGCGCTGGGTAAGCTGGAGTTCAGCAGCATCTTCAATGGTGATAATGCGCTCATCTTCTGGGATGAATGAACTGAGGACATTGAGTAGCGTTGTTTTACCAGAACCCGTACCGCCAGAAACCACAATATTCAAGCGGGAAACCACACACGCTTCTAAGAATTCGGCCACTTCTTGGGTGAAAGAGCCGAAGCGAATGAGGTCGTCAACCGTCAACGGCTTATCTGGGAATTTACGGATGGTAATGGTTGTGCCGTTAAGCGCTGAAGGCTGGGTGACAATATGCACACGAGAGCCATCGGGCAAGCGGGCATCCACCATAGGGTTGGCGCGGTTTAGAGCGCGTTGCAAGGGGCGGACGATACGCTGGGCAGTCCATTGCACATGCTCTTCATCATCGAAAACATACTGAGTTTCTTGTAACTTACCCTTAAATTCAGCAAAGATAATTTCTGGCCCATTGACCATGATTTCGCTATAGCGCTTATCTTGAACCAGTGGCTCAATCGCGCCAAACCCAAGCAGGTCATTAAGTAGCCCTTCGGCAAGCAGACGGAACTCATCTTTTGAAAGACTCACCCCCATTTTTTGTAGGACTGTTTTTAAGCGTCCAATTAGTAATTCTTCTTTATCCTTCATCCCGCGATGCCAATGGTCGGCCTCATCGGGGTAGGCAAGCAACTTTGAGCGCAGTTGCTTGCGCAGTTTGGCAATTTTGGGCGGTGTGCGTAACTTGGGCGGCACAATATAAC
>WGEI01000514.1 GCA_015492875.1 Anaerolineae bacterium
GATTGAGGCCGCGTTTAGAGGCGTCCAGTATTTCCATGCTCACGACATTACCTTGGGCATCATAATCAATGATGATGCCAGGTTTATCCTCGTCGCTCTCTTCAACTGGCTTATCGCTTAAGATGATACGGAGAATATCAACCTCAGCATCGTATGTCACTTTCATGCTTCGTCACTCCAATATTTTTTAATGTTACTGGTGCGATAAACGGTGATAACTGTGGGAGGGTTTGTTTCCTCTACAATTATTCGCACTAAATACAGTTTATTGCCAAACTCTAGCCTTGATTGATATATTTTGCGATTAGAATAGGTGGAAACAATTTGCTCTGGTGACTGGATAACCTCATCTATAAGTTTTAAGGGAATACCACGTCTAATCGCTTCTTCTTTAGCATGCTGTGTAAGAAAATACTCTTTTTTCTTCGCCATATTAGGATACACATTAAAAATAAATCATCTCTATTAAGTATAACGCAGGGGCGGTGGATGCGGCATGGGGTGGTATAGCGTGGCGTAGGGCGGGCGTTCGGTTGGCGTGGTGGGGCGGTTGTGTTGCTCTGCGCATGGCGTGTTATGTTTGTTGTAATGATGCAACCCCTAATGTTTAGGGAACACGGCGCAGATGGAATACGTCATAGTAATAGAGATAGTGCAGGGAGAAATAGGGAAACAGGTTGAGCACTATGAGCGATACGACTAGAAATTTGCCGCCAGTCCATCCACCAACGCGCAAGGGCATTTGCCCTTCCTGCGGACGCCGTAGCCGCTTTCGTTTTGAAGGGGAACAGCGTTGGCCGCGCCATATTGCCGAAAAAGCTGGCCTGCCGATGATTATCCTGCTATGGTCGTGCGGCTATTGTCATAGCACTGTGAGTGATAACGAGATTGTATGACTGATGATAGCGCATTGGCTTATCCGCGCCGGCGCGTCAATCCAGCCACCAGCATATCGAGCGCGAGCGTGGGAGATGGATATTTGCCGCTTTTCATCCCCATATCAATTTCATGCAGGCGATAGTAAATCTTCTCTAAATCCTCAAAGCTGAAGCGGCGCGAGAGCTGCAAATACTTCTTCCCCTGAAAGCGGCACGAACCCGTGCTACCCCGTAACCCAATCGCATCAGCGACAGCCAGCGGGTCGGTTGTGCCGCCGTTTTCGAGGTATTCGCGGGTGAGCAAGAGATAGCGAAATTGGCGCACAATCATCCCTAACAAGCCAAAGCCCTGCTCACGTGGGTTATCTAGCAGGCGGTGCATCAAGCGGAAGGCTGTGGCGCCGTCGCCGCTGGCGATAGCATCGACCATAGCGAAAATGTTGGCTTCTGGCACATAGGGCGTCAATAGCGCCACATGTTCCTCTGTAATTTCGCCCGCGCCATCCAGATAGCTGACCAGTTTAACTAGTTCGTTATCGGCCAATTGAATATCGTTATCGGTGACCTGTGCCAGGGCGTTGGCGGCCTGTGGCGTGATGGCGATGTTGTAATGTTGCTTTGCACGCTGCATAATCCAGCCGGTGGCATCGTCGGGCATTTTGAACAGGGCGTGATAGCCCCGCTCATGGCTTTGCGCCAGTTTGACGATGGGCAAGCGCTCGTTGAGTACCGTCCGCTCTACCAGCACCAAACGGGCGTAATCGGGCAGTTGCGGTAGGGCATCAGTGAGCCGCTCCAACGCCTCTTTGTTGGCTTTGCCACGCCCCTGCAAACGGGAGATAAGCCCCTTGACGATGACCATACGACGGTCGGAGAGGAAGGGGAAGGAGCTAACGGCGTTAATCACCTCCGGTACATTCACTTGTTCGCCGTCCATCTCGCTGATATTGAGGCCGCTGTTATCACCATCTGCCATGCGCGCGCGCAGTTGCTTCACCAGCGCTTCTATCTCTACGGTGTTATCGCCATGAATGAGATAGAAGGTTGTTAACTTATCCGCCATGTGCCTCTCCTCGTCGCCAGCCGTCCCTACATTATAATATAGCCTATACGGGGGCGGGGATAGTGGGCTAGGGGAGTTTTGCCGCGCTTGCTTATGTGCGGCGATGCGGGTATAAGCCGCTTCTAGCGTATCGGCGAAGCAGAAAATAGCGATCAATTTCAGCGCTGGTTATCTTCGGCTTGCTCTTGGGCATCTGCTAAAATGAGCGTATAGGCTTTTTCTAGCGTATTGGCGAAGCGATAGGACTTGGTGATGGGGGGATAGAGATAACGGAGGACGCGATAGGTCGAGAGCATCATCGTATTTGCGCCAACAATGTAAGCCGTGCCTTGATTGGGGTGGTGTTTATAAAGCACTTGCCGTACAGCGCGCAAGATGCCGGGCGGAACGCTTTCCGATTGGCGAACATCGATGATGAGATTGGCTTGATGATTGATTGCATCTAAAAGTTCGTGCATATGGGTCATGGCACTATAGACATCTTGCGCAGTCCATGGGTCAGTATAGACATGCCTCATGATACGGCGGTCGTCGTCATCCCAGTAAACTTCTATACCCATGAATTGGCTACTCTCCATCATTTGAACGGTGCTCTTCAATCCAGGCGTGCGCTTCTTCTAGGGATGATGCAAAAGTAACTAGCTTGCCGATAGCGGGGTAAATGGTTTTGGCAGCGCCATAAATAGCCCGCACAACCGAGTTCGCCCCCACGATATAGTACATCTCTTCGTTCGGGCGTTCGGTGCTGACAACGCGATAGAGCGCTTTGAGGATGCCACGCGGAATGCTTTTGATACTGCGTACATCGACGATGATGGCGACTTTGTGCGGCACAGAATCTAACATACGGGTAATCTCCTCCAGCGCATCGTAGATGTCTTGTGATCGCCATGGTTCGGTGTAGATGACGCGCATAATGGTATGTTCATCATCTTCCCACGAAACCTGTGCACTCATTGTATTTAGCTTTCTCTCAATTGGTCACACCTATAACAAGAAATTATCCCCAAATTGGGGTATTATGATAAAACATGAACCTTTAGTTACACAATATGACAGATTTCATGAAATAAGCATAAAGATTAATGTCAATGTACTAACTAAATCCAGACTAAATCCCAATTTTAGTATAGCGATGGGGAAATGTTAGATTCTAAAAGCGTGTGTATAATGGAATTAGTACACCTCCTTATGAAGGATGGTCATGCATGACACAAGATGATGCTGCTCAAGGGCAAAACCAGCAAGGCAGTGCCCAACTCGAACCCATTGCCGAACTTGGGCGCTTGAAAGCGAAAGCCAGCGAGGTGGAAGCGGCCTTGCGCAACCAACATGAATTATTAAAGAAGCGCGGGATGTCTTTGCCGCCGATGGCGCTCAGCAGTTTGAAGGCAATTCGGGCGGATATTGAGCGCCTAGAAAAGCGCTTGCTGGATGACCAAGTAGAGCTGGGGCAATTGCGCGCCCTCGCCGCGACTGCCGCCAAAGTCAACCAAACGCTGAATTTGGATAATGTGCTGCTGGAGGCGATGGATACGGTCATCACGCTGACTGATGCCGAGCGTGGCTATATCATCCTGAAGAATGACCAAAGCGGCGAACTGGAATTCAAGGTACAGCGCGAGGGCGAACTAGGTCGCCACCCCACCCCGCCCGCGAAGGATGGCCGCGTCACCATTAGTTACAGCGTGCTGAACGACGTGATTGC
This sequence comes from Anaerolineae bacterium, assembly GCA_015492875.1. GTDB lineage: Bacteria > Chloroflexota > Anaerolineae > Aggregatilineales > Phototrophicaceae > S146-30. The sequence continues at coordinate 3,650 of WGEI01000514.1, forward strand.
CAGCGGGCAACCCCTATTGACCGATAACGCCTATAAGGACGAGCGCCTACAGGGCAATGTCAGCATCGCCAATTTCGCCCTGCGTTCGGTGCTCTGTGTACCGCTCACGTATAAAGGAAGTGTCATTGGCGCGGTTTATGTGGATAACCGCTTGCGGGCGGGCGTCTTTACCGAGCGGGAGAAGACCCTGCTGACGGCTTTCGCCAATACGGTCGCTGTCGCCATTATGAATGCGCGCATGTACGCCGATATTCGCCGCAACCTCGCTGAAATTACCGCTGTGAAAGAGCTGATGGACAATGTATTCGCCTCCATCGCCAGCGGTGTGATTACGACCAATAGCGAGGATGTGATTGATACCTTCAACGTTGCTGCCTCTCGCATTTTGGAGCGCCAGCCCGATGAAGTGATAGGGCAGGAGTTGCGGCGGGTCTTGCCTAAAATTTCCGCCGACCTGCGTGAGCATTTGGCCAATGTGCGCCAGAGCGATGCGCGGCAGGTGTTTGATGTCGTCCTAGAAGTGCCACGGGGGCGGATTGTCGTCACCATGCAAATGACGCCACTGAAAGACGCTGACCAGCAAACGCAGGGTGTGGCCATTGTGCTGGACGATGTGACCGAGCAACGCCGCCGCGAGCAAGAGTTGGGGATTATGAAGCGCTATTTGCCCCCGCGTATGGTGGATGAAATTCACACGATTTCACAGCTGGCGTTAGGGGGCGAGAAGCGTGTGGTCACGTGTATGTATGTGAGTGTTGCGCCCTTGCACCGCTTGCCTAAGACGCTGCGCCCAACGGAAATTATGAATACGCTCAATGTCTATTTGGCGGCGGCGACGGATTGCATTCAGGCAGTAGATGGGGTGATTGATAAATATATCGGTAATGTCATCATGGCGCTGTTCAATTCACAGCTCAACCCTATGGAGAACCACGCTGTTCAAGCGGTAGAGGCTGCGCTGCGAATACGAGAGACATTCACTCGTATCTATGCTGAGCAAGGCATTGACCCTGACCCGCATCTTTACCATGTCGGCATTCATACGGGGGAGGCGACGCTGGGCAATGTGGGCAGTGTCAACCGCCGCGACTTCACCGCGATTGGCCACACCATTAACCTCACTAAACGGCTGGAAGAAAACGCTTCCGATGGCGAGATTATCGTCAGCCTAGCTACGCACGACGCTATTGTCACACAGGTAGCGGGTGAAATGCCGTTTCGCTTTAGCGACCATGCGCCAGTCAAGGCTAAAGGCGTTGAGGGCGATACGATAGTGTACGAGGTGTATAGAGCATAATGTCCGACCAGACCGAAAAAATAAAGGCTGTGAAGCCCGATAGTGTGCAGGAACAATTGCGCCAACTAGTGCAGCGGACGGGCGAGCTTATCGACCTGCTCAAGGTACAGCGCGAGGCTTTGCTCCAGCATGGGGTGAATTTGCCGCCTAATTCGCTGGAGAATTTGCGCGATATTCGCACGCACCTCGATAGAGTATCTAAGCAATTGTTGGACGCTCGCAGCGAGTTGAAGCAGTTGCGCGCCCTCGCCGAGACCACTGCCCTGATTAACTCTTCCCAGCGGCTGGATGAGGTGCTCAACCAAGTGATGGATACGGTGATTCACCTCACCGGCGCCGAACGTGGTTATATCGTGCTGAAGAACCACGAAACGGGCGAACTAGAGTTCAAAGTGGCGCGCGGGATGGATCAGGAAGAGCTAGTTTCTAAAGGGCAGTTCGTCGTCAGTCGTGGGATTGTCAATCAGGTTGCGGATACTGGCGAGGCGGTTTTGACCGACAATGCCAGCCAAGATGAGCGCTGGCAAGGGCATCAAAGTATTGTCGGCTTTCAGTTGCGCAGCATTTTGGCCGTGCCCTTAACCGTGAAAGATCAAGGCGTGATTGGCGTGGTCTATTGCGATAACCGCATTTTGGCCGGCCTCTTCAAACAGCATGAGCTGGAGTTGTTGAAGGCCTTCGCTGGGCAGGCGGCGGTGGCGATTGAAAACGCCCGCCTCTTCGAGCAAATCCGCACCCAATTGGCAGAGGTGAGCGCCCTACGCGCCCGCCTTGATAATATCTTCGCCTCTGTGGCCAGCGGGATTATTACATTAGATGGCAGCAATCGGGTGATTGTGGTCAACACGGCGGCTAAAATGATTTTGCATAATGAGCAGGTTGTCGGGCATCCATTAGGGGATGCACTGCC
>WGEI01000515.1 GCA_015492875.1 Anaerolineae bacterium
CAAGACCCAACGTTTGTAGCAAAAGTTGGTTTACCTGCTGACGCTTCGTTAGAAGGGTTTATGTTTCCAGATACTTACCAACTCCCCGCCAATGTAACGCCTGAGATGCTGCGGGATATTGTTTTAGAGCGATTTTTAGATGCTGTGGGGGAGCAAATTTTTGTCGATATAGCGCAAGATGGCTACACGATGTATCAAATAGTCACACTCGCTTCTATCATTGAGCGTGAAGCGGTTTACCCAGAAGAGCACCCACTTATTGGCAGCGTATATCGCAATCGATTGACGGCGGGGATACGATTACAGGCAGACCCAACTGTACAATATGCGCTTCACGGATTACGAGGCAGTTGGTGGCCTAACATCACCCCATCGGATTACCAAGCCGTACAATCGCCGTACAACACTTATCTATATTTGGGGCTACCCCCCGGCCCAATTGCTAACCCTAGTTTATCTGCCATTCGAGGGGCAGCCTACCCAGCAGAAACTGATTACTATTATTTTCGGGCATCATGCAGCCGCAGTGGCTATCATGACTTCGCCACCACATTTGAGGAACATTTAGCTAATGGGTGTTAAATGGCTCTTGGGGCTAATCTTAGTTCTCATAAGTAGTTCCTGCGCAGTCATTCGCTATGAGCCTGTTTACAAGTTGGCATTACTCGCCCCATTTGAAGGGCGCTATCGGGAAGTGGGATATAACGCATTATATGCCGCACGGTTGGCGCTCAAGGATACAGGTCAAATAACGTTGTTACCAGTCGATGATGGTGGAAGCGCAGAACATGCGCAAGCGAGGGCAAAGGCATTAGAGCGAGATAGAAGCGTCATAGGGGTTATTATTGTCAGCCCCAATGCAATCGATGAAAACACCTTAGACCAATTCACATCTTTACCAGCGATTGTTATTGGTGAATGGGGTGCACAACCTACACCACACGTTTTCATCGCCAGCAATCCTCTTATTCCCAATATGGTAACTATTCCCCTGAAAACGGAGCTTTTGGATGCGGCAAACTATTCTGAGCCTGTTACTGGTGGCGCTGTGTTGGCGCTCTCCCAATTCCCTGAATTAAGCCCTAACCCAACACAAGTGACTGTGCTGAGCAGTAGCCTATTGCCAGATGAGGCATTTCGCCAGCGATACATTTCTAGCGATATTTTCGCGCCAGAACCCAACTTATGGGCAACACTCACCTTTGACATGAGTGACTTTTTCAAGCGAGCGATAAACAAAGCCCCAACACGTGAAGCGGTACATACATACCTGATGCAAGAAACGTATCGGGGCATTAATGGTGCTATTCATTTCATCGATGGATACTGGCAAGAAGCGCCAATATACCATTATGGCTACAATGACGAGGGAGAATTAATTCCCTTGAATGACTTCGTAGAAGAGTGGTAACGGCTCAGCTGGCTCTGGCTGAATGGTAATCGCTTGTTGAAGCACAGCGCGTGCTTCGGCCACTTGTTCCGCGTCGTTGCCATGAATAGTGAACAAGGCTTGGCCAGATTGAACTTTATCGCCCACATTGAGATGAACTAGAACCCCAACAGCGAGGTCAACGGGGTCACCTTTCTGCTCCCGTCCTGCCCCTAAAATCAAAGCAGCCTGTGCCACTTTATCGGCGCGCACTTCGGCAGCGTAACCGGATTTTTCCGCAGTGAGTGTTTCCACAATCGTCGCAGCGGGAAGTTTGTTGGGATTATCAACCATAGAGACATCCCCGCCTTGCACTTCTACGAGACGACGGAAGACAGCAAGGGCTTCGCCATTATCGAGTTTTGAGGCTAATAGCGCACGGGTCTCATCCATATCCACCCACTTTTTACCACGCCCAGCAAGGCGTAGCATATAGGCAGCAACTACAAGGCAATGCTCACGCAAATCTTCTGGTCCACCACCGTTGAGCGCCTCAATCGCCTCTTTGACTTCTAGGGCATTACCAACCGCACACCCAAGCGGCTGATTCATATCAGAAATAAGGGCGACCATATCCTTACCAGCATCAACGCCAATATCGACCATTGTTTGCGCCAAAGTGCGGGCATCTTCCAAGGTAGACATGAATGCGCCAGAGCCAGTTTTGACATCAAGCACAATACCATTAGCGCCCGCTGCGATTTTCTTGCTCATGATACTGCCCGCAATTAGAGGAATACTGGAAACAGTGGCGGTTACATCACGAAGTGCATATAGTTTGCCATCGGCAGGGGCTAACTCCCCCGTTTGGCCGCAAAGGACGATATGGTGCTCTCGTACTTGCTGGCGAAATTGCTCTTCAGTGAGATTAACGTTGTAGCCAGCAATGGATTCTAATTTATCAAGCGTGCCACCAGTAAAGCCAAGTCCGCGCCCACTCATTTTTGCGACAGGCACACCACAAGCAACAACCAAAGGCAACACAATCAGTGAAGTTTTGTCACCAACGCCGCCCGAAGAGTGTTTATCGACGGCATAATCAAGGCTATCTGATAAATCCATGATGTCGCCTGAATGTGCCATAGCTAAGGTGAGTTCAGCCGTTTCCTCGCGTGTCATCCCCCGAAACCAAACGGCCATAAGCCAAGCAGCAGCCTGATAATCGGGTATCTCACCAGCGGTATAACGTGAGGTAAACCAACGGATTTCCTCTGGTGTTAAAGCGAGGCCGTCACGTTTTTTTGCAATGATGTCTACAACTCGCATGATTTTGCTCCAACACAGCATAAGGTTAAGGGAAGGCATTTATACCATATTTGCGTCGAAGACGCCGATAAATTCTAGCGAATCTATAATTGAACTTTTACAACTAGCGGGGATAATTGTGAAGTATCAGGTATAAGAAATTAACATGTAAAAAATCATATCAATAAGGAAAAGAGACGTGACCGAAAACAATCGCAAAACTTTGGTTATTTTTCTGGCCACATTTGTCGTCGCTGTTGGGGCGGCTATCGCGTTTATTGTGCTCTCTAGTCAGCAAACGCTAGGAGAGCCGGGTGCAGCAACATCAGGGTTGTATCAGGAACGGCTAGAAGATGGTGGCTTTATTTTAGGCGATCCAGATGCGCCCATTACCATTGTTGCATTTGAAGATTTTCTTTGCCCCCATTGCCAACGATATGAACCTACACTGAAACAGTTCATTGAAGAATACGTTGCAACAGGGCAAGCGCGGTTTGAATATCGCATGTTCACAATTGTCAACCCAACATTCTCCCCCCTCACGGCACAGTTGGCGGAATGTGCAGAAGAGCTGAAACCCGGTTCATTTTGGGAAGCACATGACATCATGTTCAACATCACCAGTAGTTCCAACTTCGCGGCCAATGGCGCACGCCGCTTCGCTCAGGAAATAGGGCTGAGCTATAGTGAGTTATTGGCATGCACGGAGAATGCAAATCAATACCAAGTGGATACACAATTAGCTACTCAACTGGGCGCGACGGGCACACCTAGTATATTTGTGCGCTATAAAACAGAAGAGGGGCTGAGTGAACCGCAGTGGATTGAGTTTGGCGGGCAGGTTTTCAATCGTGGCGGTGTCCCCTATGACGTTTTGTCCTTTGTCATTCAGGAAGCCAACGCCAGAGACTAGCCCTGTCAAAAAACAACGACAAGCCCCTGCCATGTTTAGACAGGGGCTATTTTATTTCTCAAGAGGCGATAGGGTCGGCGCTAGTTACCAGCTGGACGCCGCGCTCTGCGAAGCGGGCAAAGGTTGCGTTCGCTATTGCGTCAAAATCAATTTCTGGATGCGCCACAGATGACATGCAGTCAGTGAGCAAATGAATGCGAGAGAGCATGTCGCTATCTTCTCCTAAATGGCGCACCAATGAGGCAACGGTTTCAAGCACACAATGGCTCTTCGCTTGGCCAGCAATGTAGATGGCATTATGGGATTTGAGCATATTGAAAAATTCGACATTTAGCTCTCCCATAGGATTGCCTTCTACCTTAACCTCTGGTTCAAGAATGGAATAGTGCTCGGTTTGGGGCAATGTGCCTTTTATCAAGAACTGCGGTTGGGCGCGGCGGGCAGCAGCATGAAATGCGATAGCCTCATAAAGCGCGGGCGTTAGGGCATGGCCCGGTGTGCCGATGAGGGTATGATAAGGCCAAATCATCAATAACTTTTTCGCCTGCTCTTCTAATCGTTCTACATACTCGCGCGACCAGTTTTCCTCATATAAAGGCCGCCATTTCCCCGATTGCACATCCTGAACTGAAATCGGTGTGAAGGGGGCTGGATGATTGCCATTTTCATCTACCCACCAAGTTGGGAAGAAAATTTGCAATGGAATATGACTGTCAAGGGATGCGGCAATGGTCGTAATGTGATTGACATGGCGGTAAATCCACTCAACAGTACGACGTGTATCTGCTACAGCTCCCGGCACACTTAACGCGCCATCTTCATGAACAAAATCGACCTGAACATCAATGAGCAATAAGGCGATGCGAACTTTATCTTCTGAGGATGGGGATATATCGGCGCTGACACCAGCATCAACGGCTTGAGCGGTGTTGGGTATAAAAAGTTGACCGACCCTCTCAGGGTTATAGAATTGTGGGAATTTCATCAATATCCTCCGCACAGTATTCGCCTGTCACCCAAAACAAGTATAACTTAACACGCCAAACAGCAGGGAGTGTCTGATTATGTCAGATTTTCGCTATAATGGTGGTGTTCTCATTATATAACACTGAAAGGAATGTTTATGCGCACCGTAGATTGGGTTGATGGCCGCGTACAGATGATTGACCAGAAGCAAATCCCATGGAAATTGGAAATCGCTTATTTTGATGATTACAAGGCGGTCGCAGCAGGCATTACGGATATGACAGTACGGGGTGCGCCGGCTATTGGTGCTGCGGCTGCTTTTGGCCTTGCTCTCGCCGCACAACAAAGTGAGGCGCAAAGCGTTGCGGCGTTAGTGGAAGATTTAGCACAGGCTGCAGAAGTGCTGAAAGCCGCCCGCCCGACAGCGGTTAATCTAGCGTGGGCAGTGGATAAGCTTATGGCGCTGGCGCAGGAAGGTTCTTTCGCCGATGTCGACGCTTTACGGGCAGCGTTATTAGATGCCGCCAAGCAAATTGCTGATGATGACGTTGAGATCAACCGCCGTATGGGGGCGAACGGGGCAACACTGATTGAAGATGGATTCACCATTCTGCATCACTGCAATACCGGGGCATTAGCTACTGTAGATTATGGAACAGCTTTAGGGGTTGTTCGGGCAGCTTTCGAACAGGGGAAGAAAATCCATGTGCTACTTGATGAAACACGCCCTCGTTTGCAAGGGGCACGATTGAGCGCATGGGAATTGGAGCAGCTGGGCGTTAGTTATGATATTCTCCCCGATACAGCGGCGGGCTATTACATGCAAAAAGGTGAAATTGATATTGTGCTCGTTGGTGCAGACCGCATCGCAGCTAATGGTGATGTGGCTAATAAAATCGGCACATATCAGATTGCGGTGCTGGCTAAAGAAAACGGCATCCCCTTTTATACCGTCGCGCCAACTTCTACGATTGACCTTTCGTTAAGTAGTGGCGCAGAAATCCCTATTGAGCAACGTGACCCCGCAGAAGTCACTACACCGTATGGCAACCCAATTGTGCCGCCACATTTCAAAGCGCGTAACCCTGCTTTTGATGTCACACCCAACCGATATGTCAGCGGTATTGTTACCGAAAATGGCATTGCGCGCCCGCCCTATGTAGATAGTCTGAAACGCGCCGTAGCGGGCGAGAAGGTTTAATTACCTATTGCCAGAAATCAGATGGCAAATTTAACGAGCGGAGTGGGCGCTTGCCAGTACGTTCAAGCGTCTCCCACCCTTTTTCAAACAGCATGACATAGTCTGCATAATCCCCATCGGGAGATATTTGCCATTCGGCAATACCACGTAGTTCTAAACGCCCTTGTGCCCGCTTCATGTTGATGACAAACGGCAGTCGTTCATAAAGTGCCCGCACAACGCCAGCTTCTGTTGGGACGGCACGTTGTGCAATCATGGTTAAGGCGCTCCTTAAACGCTTGGTGACTGAGGGGCCGCGAAAAGCCCAAATTTGGCGCGGAGCATCAGCGCGAGTGAGTAGCGGCGCGATAGCTTCTGGTTCATCGGCGCGTACTTCATCAATAGCGATGCACGAGGGATTTTTGCCGAGTGCGACACCAATTTGCTGCCCCCATGTCATGCCGCTTTCCTCGCCACGAGGCCAATGTGTGACCAACGATTTTGCGCCTGTAGGCAAGCGCAATTCACGGGCACGCTCGACAGCGATAAGGTCTTTGGCATCGGGCAAACGTTGTAACAGGGCATTAAGCAGGGTGGTCTTTCCCGATTCGGTATCCCCTACAATGACAAAGCCATGTGGTGATTGCACCAATGCGTCTAAAAATTGAGCGGCTTCTTCCGTCAGTAAACTACTGGTGACTAAGTCCTCTAATGTTAGCACCCGCTTGGGATGAACGCGAATATCAGCAGTAAGCTGGACGGTGACTGGGGGCGAGACGGTACTAACGCGCACTGGACGACCTTCTACAACAAGGCCGGCTTCAATAATCGGTTCATCATCACGCAATTCTGCCCCTGCATGGCGCAGCAAACGGGAAACCACATCGCGCATATGCGGCATATCATCAAACAACGCTCCAATCACTTCTAAATCACCATGGCCACGTCTTATTGAAACTTTATCTGCACCCTCTAAAGCGATAGTGGTAATGGTCTCATCTTCAAATAACGTATCTAATGGGCCATAGCCAAAAATTTCAGCATAAGCTCTTCGAATTACATCCGCCTGTTCTTCTAATGAAAGCTGTACAGATTCTACTGCAATCACATATAAAGCAGTTTCTCGAACCAGTTTGAGGCGGTCTGTTTTCGTTTTAGCAGCACTTAAGTGCGCATCATCAACAGCAAATTCTTGTAGAAACTGAGCGATAATACGTTCTACCAAGGCCGCACGAGAAACGAGCCGCGAACCTAAGCGGCTTTCTAACCACTCTGGTTCGCGCTCTGGTTTTTTGTTTTTAGGTATAGGATGTTCATCTTGCGGTGGGGGCTGGTCTCTTTTGCCGTTGTTATCACTCATTGCACATCCTCATAGTCTTCCCAGTTAACGGGGCGTAAATCTGGATTATCGCAAGGCTGGCGGCCAACTTTCGCCATTGCTACCCAATCGCCGTTTACTTTGATGCGCACAACGTCCATCGTGAAATCCGTATTGGTTGTTTTATCATTCGTCAAAAAGGTTGAGCCAACGCCATAGGCATCTACAGGGGCTTTCACCGATTCAAAATGGGCGATACGCTCACGATTAAAACCGCCAGAAACAACAATTTGCACCTGACGACAATAATCACGGGCGACATCAATATAGGCTGAAGGTACAGCCCAAGATTCCCATGCGGTGTTAATGGCTTCGCGCAATAAATTCACCAGTTGCGGATTGACACCTTTGGGGCCATCTGGCTCAAGAGATACATCTCGCAGGGCGCTGCTGGTATCCAGCCGAACGCCATTGAGCCGCCAACGCCGCATTCCCGCCGCATCGCCATTTTGGTAAGCGGCGAGGTAATG
>WGEI01000516.1 GCA_015492875.1 Anaerolineae bacterium
CTGCTGCTGACATCAATCACCAGCACAGTGGCGAAGTTCAGCCCTTCATCAATGAGGCTCTCTACACTCACTAACTCACCGCCTAAGCTGGCCAATTCGCCAGAGAGCGCGAAGTCGGCCAGGGTTAAACCGCCCACAGGTTGCCCAAGATTGTCAAACACATTGACCAGTATCTCAGCTTTGGGCGTATCCGGAGGCTCAACAACTAGGCCGCTGGGATTAACTCCCGTAATTTCAATTGTTGGGCTAGACGGCGCATCTTGCATAAGAGCAAAAGTCGCCGGAACAAGGAAAATAATACATAAAATTAGGGCAAGAACAGACTTTTTCTTCAACGTCGTCCCCCTTACTTTGTAGGAACTTTCCCAATAGTTCAATTCACTACGGGTTCTATTGCCAACGTATATTCAATCCGCGCTTTATGTTAACGCGAATTGCCCAATCTGTCACTTAATTGGCGGCAACTTCCTCGCTTTATGGCTCTTGTGTTGTCGCTGGCGGCGGGGCTATATCCTGCGTCACAACAGGTTCGGGTGTTGGCGGCGCATCTTGTGTCACAGTGGGCGGCGGGTTATCTTCTGTTGGCGGCGCTTCCTGTGTAACGACTGGCGTGGGGGAATCGCCGAAAGTGAAAGGCGTCAGCACTTCATAACGCACCAAATAGGTCAAGACACCAAAAGCCGCTGTTAAGAACCATAATGCCAATACTAACCGCATGATGGGCTTTGCCGCTTTGAACCAGTAGCGCTGAATATCCTGTTCGCCGCGAGCTTTTGCTTTGGCGACTTGGCGGTCTTCTTTCAACATGCGATAAACGACATAAGTTGCCAGCAATTGGGCGGGTAACCCTAATAAGCCATGAATTGTGGGGAGCAAATAACGCGCATCGCCCGCGTTTCTCTGTAAGCCATCAGGTACATCCAGTAAGTATTGGCCTATCATCAGCACCACAATGAGTAACCAGTTGATGGCCGTGATAGCGATCATCGTGTATTTATGATGGGGGCGGTGTTTGCCGCGACGGGCGAAGTAATAGCCCGCCGCCATAGCGGGGATGATGAGCGCAATATAGGCGATAAGCGATAAATCGGAAAGCAGGCTAGCGCCTGTGCCAAAAATGCCGGGATTATTCATTTGTGCACCTTTTGAATTCATCTAGTATTTGCTATAACGCCGCTTGCGGCAGTGACGTTATATACACCTATTATAGGGGATTTGAATAAAGGCGCACTTGGCTACGATTCAAATGTGCCAAAAATAAGTGGCTCACTCGATGGTGCGGGGCTGCCCCCTTCTGGCTCTGCCGTAATACCGATGAAATCGTAACTGCTCACGGGTTCGGTGGTCGTAAAGATGAGCGTGGCTTGCCCTTCTTTATCTACTTGAACAAACCCGAAGCTATAGGGGACATTGTCTTTAGCTAACCAGAGTTGGTAAACCTGCCCAGCCTCTAATGAGGGTAAATTCTCCGCATAAAATAGGGCAATCCATAGTTGTTGGTCACCGACTTGCGCCCATGTCACTTCTGCTTCTGTTTCTGTTGGTAAAAATTCCGTGCGTGCTGCCAGTTCAACACGCGGTGAATTTTGCTGGGTTATGGCTTTAACCAGTGTCGTTAGTTCTTCGACTTGTAACGCTAGTTCAGAACGTTCTCGCGTCACGGTGCTGAGCTGGGTTAGCCATAAAATGTTGCTCAAAACCAATAGCACAATCGCCGCCGCTAGCCCTATCCATAATCTGGAAACGCTCTTCGGAGAACGAGGCTCAGACTGGGTTTGTGCTGTTCCTTCCTGCAAAGAGGCCATCAGCCGCGCATGGAGGTGTGTTGGTGGTCTTGCAGGAGGAGCGCTATGCAGCAGGGCATCCTGCAATTGTTGGTAATCGGCGAGTTCCGCCGCAAAATCTGCATCATTGAGAAAAGCTTCGACTAGTGCAATTTCCGCTTCGTCGGTAGCACCAATGCTATAAGCCGGTATTAGCTCGCGGGCGGTTTCTTTGTCTTCTGATGATGGCTGTGGTTGCGGTGTTTCCTCAGTGTAATTCTGTGACATAGCGCTTAACTCATAGAACCGTTTAATATCATAAACGCCTAAAAAGGCTTTATTGGATGTTTAAGGATGAGTTTCTTGTTCTTTAATCGCATCTTCCCATAAACGCCGCAGTTTTTGCAGCCCTAACCGTACCCGCGTTTTGACCGTGCCAAGCGGCAATTGCAAGGCTTCGGCAAGTTGGCTATGACTATAACCTTGAAAGAAGGCCAATTCAATCGCTTGTGCCTGCTCTTCGGGCAACGTTTTCAGTAACTCGCGGATAACGCGCCCATCATGCCATTGTGGGTCATTGTCGATGTTTTCATCTACAAGATAGGGCAGAAAATCATCAAGTGATTGTGGTGCAGCTTGGGGGCGTCGTTGTTGCCGTCGCAGGCGGTCAATGGCGGCATTGCGCGTAAGGGTCAACAACAACTAGAGAGCTTCCCCAGTTCGGCGCGCCAACTAGCGGCTTGCCGCCACACCTTGAGAAAAATATCCTGTGTGACTTCTTCGGCTAGCTCATGATTTTGCACAATGCGTAGCGCGAGACTATAAACTGCTGCTCCATAACGAGTATAGAGTTCAGATAAGGCCTGCTCATCTTGCTGGATGATGCGACGCATTAAATCAATGTCGTCTTGATGTGTATTAGACATAAATTTTCAATATCAATCAGCGCAATATATCCCCAGTGTAGCATATACTTTTGCGGTGGCCTACAGTAAGCTATGCCCCGCCTGTATTTTGTTGTAGGCGTGCATCTCCCGGTGCAACTTGGATGATAGCCGCCCACGGCAAGTAATGGGTATAGATATAATCACGGCGGATGAGGTTGCCCTCTAAATCATAGATGTTGCGATAC
>WGEI01000517.1 GCA_015492875.1 Anaerolineae bacterium
GCTCTATGAAATGGGCATTGGAAGATGCACATCTAGATACTGAACAGATACAGTATATCAATGCGCATGGCACCTCTACACCAGCTAATGACCTCATGGAGACACAGGCGATTAAGCGACTTTTTGGTGAACATGCCTATGAATTATGGGTGAGTTCCACTAAGAGCATGTTGGGGCATGCAATGGCCGCATCTGGCGCGATTGAGACGGTGTTGCTCGCCAAAATTTTGGAAGAGCGCGTTGTGCCACCGACAATCAATTATGAAACACCAGACCCAGAATGCGATTTAGATTATGTGCCTAACGAAGCCAGAGAAATGCCTGACTTAGAATATGTCATGTCGAACAGTTTTGGGTTAGGTGGCCAAAACGCAACGCTTGTTATGCGTCGATTCAATTAGCTTTAATAACACTAAACGCTTTTAACATTGCACGCCCTACTTTCCAAGAGTAGGGCTTTTGTTTTATAGTAGTTACAGAAGGCAATAAGGCTTCGCCAGTTGGGGTTTGTGGGTATTGGTGAAATGTATTCCAGTGGGATGAGATGAGAGCCATGAATGGTGAATATCGACAACTCGATGCTTTGTTAAAACAGCGGGAGATTAAAAAGTCTGAAATTTTAATCGCACGACTATTGCGAAGCGCCTCGCTTGCCGAAAAAGACGAACAGCGCTTATTGCTTTATCGGGCGAGGACACGTTTATTGGGGGCACGACCGACAGATGCATTAGATGATTTATTGTTGCTAAAAGAGCAACATTCAAAGCTTTTCGACAACCCCGCTGTTTTAGAGTTGTTGGCAGATAGTTATTTTGCGCGCTTTGAGCTGGCAAGCGTGGGATTTGCGGAGCGTCAAGATGCGACAGTAGCAGCCCAAATTTACCGCGACATTCTGGCTCAATTCCCCGATTATGAGAACACTGGTTGGATTCAGTACCAGCTGGGGCGAGTTCTTCTGTCATTAGATGACTTTGAGGAGGCGGAAAAACTCATCCGTGAGGCGCTGATGTCGCCTAGCCATATTGCTTCGCTAACGGCGTATTGTTATGAGCGATTAGGATTTATCTCATATTATGAGCACAGGGATGCCAAACGTGCTGAAACGCTTTTGAGAAAAGCTATAGATACCTACCCTGCTAGTGAACCTGTGCTATGGCTGGCGCAGGTACACCTTTTCTTGAGCAAAGTTCGGAACAATACGGATAAGGAAGCGGCGCTTGAAGCAGTACGGCAAGCATTGGCTATTGCCCAGCGGGCGAAAACGGATAACAGAGCTGTTTTGGCCGAGATTTATTTAACAACGGCACAACTACTTCATGAAAGTCAAGGTTCGCCCGAAGATGTGATTCAATATGTGAACCAATTTATGCAAGTGAGTAAAAAACCGTTAGGTGTAGATGTCACATGGTCTCGTGCTTATGAAATGTTGGGCGATGCTTATATGACCATGCAGCGATATGATGATGCTGTGGATGCCTATTTGATGGTGTTAGAGCTTAACCCTTATCATCCGTGGGAAACTTCAATTTACTACCGAATTGCATGTAGTTATTACCAAACGCAGGAGTATAACCGAACGCTCCGTGCGGTAGACCATATTTTTGAACATGCTCGCCACGAAGGTCAAGAAGTTAACGACTATCATGTCTATGAGGTGCTTGGTAATGCGCTGTTTGCGCTGGGCAATTACCAGCAGGCGAGCGAAGCTTATGAGAAAGCCTTGTCTTTAGCTCCTGCCAACGCATCTGTTGAGAAAATTCGCGCCTATCTCAAGTATGCGCAAGAAAAACTCAATGAGCCAAGCTTATAATTGAGGCTTGAGCGCATTCTCCCAAACATCCTAGAATGTAGTGTTCCCTGTTTATATATCAGTGTATAGGTGGATATAAACGCTATGGCATTGAATGGCGAAGTTATTGTAATTGGCGGCGGTTTAGCTGGCTCTGAGGCAGCATGGCAGCTGGCAGAGCGCGGGTTTAGTGTGAAGTTATATGAAATGCGTCCAGAGAAACAAACAGGTGCACATGTCAGTGACCGTTTAGGCGAGTTGGTATGCAGCAATTCGCTGGGGTCTAAGCTAGCAGACCGTGCTAGTGGTGTATTGCAACGAGAATTGAAACTGTTGCGGTCTTTGCTGATGGATATAGCTGAAAAGACGGCGCTGCCCGCTGGTGGAGCGCTCGCAGTTGATAGAGAGGCCTTTGCTTCTAAAGTCACAGAGGTAATTGAAACACACCCTAATATAATGCTCATTCGTGAAGAGGTGCTTGCTGTTCCTAGAGATAGGCCGGTGATTGTGGCTAGTGGCCCATTGACATCTGATGCGCTGACACAGGACATCATTAGTTTAACAGGGCAAGACCGCCTTTACTTTTATGACGCAATTTCTCCAATTGTGACAGCTGAAAGCATCGATATGGATATTGCGTTTCGCGCCAATCGATATGGGCGCGGCGATAATGAAGAAGGCGATTACATTAATTGCCCAATGACGAGAGAGGAATATGAGCGTTTCGTCGAGGCGGTGCGGGAGGCGGAAACGATAGAATTACGCGATTTTGAACGCGATGACCCCAATTTTTTCGAGGGCTGTGTCCCGATTGAGCAACTTGCGGCACGGGGCGATAATACTCTGGCATTTGGCCCTATGCGCCCGATTGGTATTACAGACCCTAGAACGGGAAAACGGCCATATGCAGTGGTGCAGTTGCGGCGGGATAATCTTATCGGCAGTTTGTACAACATTGTTGGCTTTCAAACCAATATCCGATGGGGGCAACAGCGGGAAATTCTGCGCATGATACCGGGGTTGGAAAACGCTGAGTTTGTTCGGATGGGGATGATGCACCGTAATACGTTCATCAATGCGCCAACGTTATTGTGGTCGACTATGCAATTCCGCCAGATGAGTAATGTCTTTTTTGCTGGGCAGATTACTGGCGTTGAGGGATATATGGGCAATGTGGCGACTGGACTGCTGGCTGGGTTGAATATGGCGCGCCAACTTAGGGGAGAAGCGTTATGGACGCCCCCGCAAACAACGATGCTAGGAGCATTGTGCCACTATGTCACTCATGCTGAGCCGAAAGATTTCCAACCGATGAAGGCGAATTTTGGTATTTTGCCGCCATTAGCTACGCGGATTAAATCTAAACGGGAGCGTTATGCTGCATATTCAGAGCGGGCGCTGAATGATATGAAGCAAGCCATTGAGAAGCTGGGAGATGGTTATCTTCAACATATTACCCAAGCTGATATGTGAGTTTGTGTTATTGCAAGTTATAATAGCAGTGTCGCTTATGAAGCAGGGTAACGGGGTATTCCCTGCTTCTCTATTCTCTAACAATTGAGGAGTTAAGACCAATGCCTGAGGTTGCAGCGCGCTTGAATAACTTGCCGCCTTATATTTTCTCTGTGATTGGGGATGAAATACGCCAGTTACGCGCACAGGGACATGATGTCATACGTTTGGATATAGGAAGCCCTGATATGCCTCCCCCACCCCACGTTATTGAAGCTTTAGCGCAATCGGCACGGCAACCTGACAAGCACGGTTATTCTGGCTATCGTGGCTCACCTGTGTTCCGCCAAGCTGTAGCGAGCTACTATAAACGGCGCTTCGGTGTGGATTTAGACCCCGATAAAGAGGTTTTGCCCCTTATTGGCAGTAAAGAGGGGTTAGTTAATCTCGCTTTGGCTTATTTGGATAAAGGCGATATTTCATTAGTGCCAGATATTGCTTATCCATCCTATGCATTGGGCACTAGGATGGCGGGGGCAGAGCCGTTTTTTGTGCCGCTATCACATAAAAAGGGCTTTTTGCCTGATTTGCAAGCCGTGCCGTCGGATGTGGCGCAAAAAGCTAAATTGTTATGGGTGAACTATCCGAACAACCCAACTGGTGCAACAGCATCACAAGAGGATTATAAGCGGCTTATCGACTATTGTGCGGCGCATGATATTTTGCTGGTGTCAGATAATCCATATTGTGATGTCACTTTTGATAGTTTTGTTGCGCCTAGTGTGTTGCAAGTTGATGGCGCGAAATCCCATGCTGTTGAGTTTATGTCGCTATCTAAGACGTTTAATATGGCTGGATGGCGATTGGGGGCGGCTGTTGGCTCTGCGCAGGCGCTGGAAGCGTTGTTGCGTATCAAGAGTAATATAGACAGCGGGCATTTTCTATCAATTTATGATGCTGGCGTTGCTGCGCTTGAAGAAACACCCAGAGAATGGTTACAAGAGCGTAATGCGTGTTATGCACGGCGGCGTGATTTAATTCTTGATGCTCTACCCCAAATCGGACTTGAAGCGGAAAAGCCTAAGGCCAGTTTATATGTATGGGCAAGAGTGTTGCAGGGTGATGCATTAGATTATACGCAGCGTTTACGCAGTGAAGCGTTTGTGTCCATTGCGCCCGGTGAGGCCTATGGCCCAGGTGGATGCGATTATGTGCGAATTAGTTTAGGCGTTCCTGATGATAGATTGGCTGTTGCTTTGGAACGTATGAAACGGTGGTTTAATGGCAACTAGCGAAGAGCAGCAAGGTGGTTCTGAAAAAGCGATATTGGTGGGTGTTGGCCTGCGTGGTGAACGCCCACTTCTCTCTATAAACGATTCCTTGCGGGAATTGGCGTTATTGGCCAAGACTGCGGGTATAGAAGTCGTTGGAGAGGTTAAGCAAATTTTACCTAAAATCAATTCTGCAACGTTTGTTGGGTCTGGCAAGATTGAAGAGGTTCTTGAGCTTTTGGAATATACAGGCGCAGAAGTTGTGCTTTTTGATGATGAGCTATCGCCACGTCACCAACGGGAATTAGAGAAACGTTTTGGTGAAGAAGTAAAGGTTCTAGACCGTTCTGCCCTGATATTAGACATCTTCGCCCAGCACGCTAAAACGCGCGAAGGGGCGTTACAAGTAGAGCTTGCTCAGTACGAATATCGCTTACCACGTCTCACACGGTTATGGACGCACTTAGCGCGCCAAGCTGGGGGTAGCTCTCGCGGGGGGATTTCGGGTGTCGGCGTACGTGGTCCTGGTGAGACACAGTTAGAAGTAGACCGCCGAGAAATTCAGAAGAAGATTGATAAGCTTAAGCAGGAATTGGAGTTAGTACGACAACATAGAAGTCGCTACCGTGCTAGAAGGCAAGATACAGGTATTCCTGTTATTGCATTAGTGGGCTATACCAATGCAGGAAAATCGACATTGCTAAATAAGCTGACTGGGGCGGATGTCTACGCAGCAGACCAGTTATTTGCAACATTAGACCCGACAACTCGACGCATAGAGCTTCCTAGCGGGCGTTCCGTGTTATTGACGGACACGGTGGGGTTTATTCAGAAGCTTCCCCCTACTCTGATTGCGGCTTTTCGTGCGACTTTGGAGGAAATTCGGGAAGCAGATGTGATTTTGCATGTTGTGGATACGACACATAGTAACTGTCAGCAGCATATTGAGGCGGTTGAAGATACTTTAGCTGAAATAGATGTGCACTCTGTGCCCAAGATTCTGGTTTGGAATAAACTAGATGCATTAGAGGAAGATGTGCCTGTTATTGAAATGGGTGAGTATGCGGATATTGTGGCAGTTTCTGCTTATACAGGCGAGGGAATCGATGAGTTATTAGAGGTCATTGAACAAACCCTAACCCATGGTATGCGGCCAGTGACTTTGTGCCTGCCTCATACTCGTGGGGATTTAGTGGCCCATTTGTACGATGAAGCGCATGTTATGGAGCGCAGTGACACAGAAGATGGGGTTATGTTAGCTGTACAGTTACCGCAAAAACTGTATGAGCGTTATAAGGCATTCATTGTGAACTGAAGGGAATGAATATGTTTAAGCGAATTGATCGCTCTGAAAGAATTTCACGGTTTATCGAATGGATATCAACAATTCTGGCGCGCCAACGGGGGCTGCCGGCGGTAATTGGCATTACGATTTTCATCATGGGTTTTGTTGTTCAGGTGATTAATGTGTTTATGGATTCAACATTTCTTGACCTGTTAGGTGTTATTGCGACAAATGGAGGTGTTTTGGTTGCATTGATTGGATTGTTACTATCCGATCCATTAGGACAGTAGGTGATGTTGTGCTGTTTTAGAAGCGGGATTGCAATCAAAACACCTGTTATTAATTGCCATTGGTTTGCAAATCTAGCCAGAAGATGTCATGGCGATAGAGTGTGTGAACAAATAGTCTCATATCAGGGGTGATGGTTAAACCAGCTAGTGGAGCAGAGAGTTCAGTAAGTACAACGATTTGAACGTCGTCATTGGAGCAACCATTGTCTTTGGTAATGCAAGTCTGTGGATCTACACGTCCGACAACACCTCGATTACCTAAACTGTAGGTGAAATAGAGTAGGTTATCGTTAGCAAGGACTAGGTTTGCTGTGTTCTGTAAGCCAGTGACAAGCGGCAGTGGTGTGATATTACCAGAGTTTATATCAGTGGTTGGAAACCATTCTATAGAACGTCTAGCACTACCGTTATTGGCAAAATAGATATTTTCTAAATCGTTTGTGATGCCTGCAGGAGAGCGAAGTTCATCAACAATCGTTTGAACGTCTCCAGTGCGTGATACTAATGAAATTGAATTACCTAGTAAGTTGGTGATTAGAAATGCCTCATCAGATATAGGTGTTATACCCCATGGAGCATCTAAACCTGTTGCAATACGGCGAGAAGATCGATTGGGCATGACTTTAATTAGGGCATTGGTTTCGAAGTCTGGCACCCAGATAACAGGTTGGTTGTCTATTTCTTCAATGTAGAGAGTGTGAGCGTTACGAATGCCTTGTATATAAGTTTCGGTGTCGCCTGTTATGTCTTGAATTTTATAGAGTGTCCAATCCCCATTACAGGCTACATAGAGATAATTGTTGAACCAAGCAATGCCGTTGGGTCGCTGCACGTTTCCAACGAGTATTGTTAGGTCTTGTTGGGTGAATGGTTCAAAGTTGGGTGATAGGTTAATAGTTGGTGTGCTGGTGGGAGTAACGGAGGGGGTATTGGTGATTGTCGGTGTAATGAGTACAGCTGTTGGTGTTTTGGAAGGGGCAAGTGTAGGTGTGGGAGGGGTATTGGTTGATTGCGCTGTTATGTGGTAAGTATAGGAAAAAAGTGTAATGAATATGATGAAGCTGGTAATGGGTAAAATTCTTTTTATCATGATGTATGCCTTTTGTTATGGCTATGCGAAGTTATTTTGAGTTCAATTTATTCGATTTAGGGGTAACAGCAGGTATCCAAACGTAGAAAGTTGTACCTTTGCCAACTTCACTTTCTAACCATACACGTCCTTTATGATTATCGATAATTGTTTTTACTAAACTCAACCCCAAACCAGAACCGCTCACATGCTCTACGCCTTGTTGACGCCCTCTAAAAAAGCGGGCAAATATCTGCGATTGAAGCTCTGTGGGGATACCTATGCCGGTATCAATCACTTTGAATAAAACGCCATTTTCATGATTATGCACACAGACTTTGACTTGGCCATTATCTGGCGTGAACTTGATAGCGTTTTCTACAATATTGATTAAAGCACGGTCAAGCTGCTCTTGATCGCCAAGAAAATTGGTGACATCTTCGTTAATCTCAACCGCTAAGCTAATGTTGCGCTCTATGGCAAAGTGCTGCAACTCATCCAATATAGCGCGGATACTTAATCTGGGGTCACAGGATTCAAAAGATTTAATGCCTTCCCCTACGCGCTCTAAATCTAGAATGCCACGGATAATGCGATTCATGCGCTCTAATTGCTTTTCAATCGAGCGTATTGAATACATCATTTCCTCATCACCATGTTGTTCAACATCTTCTTGCAAAAGTTCTAAATTAGCCATAGCTGCTTGAAGAGGATTTTTCAGGTCATGGCTCGTCATTCTCACCATCTCGCTTTTGATACGATCTAACTCTTTTAGCTGCGTTACATCGTTGAGAACAGCCACCCACCCTTCAACGCGGTTTGTGCCTAGTGTGGCGACATGGCACAAGTATACAGTATCTCCCAATGTTATTTCGTAACTATAGCCTTTCTGTTCGCGGAGCTTTCTTAAAACTTGTTTGTAGTTTCGTGGCAGGGCGTGGAGAGGCAATAACTTAGGTATTGTTTTCGTAGGTAGAGGGTCATCAAGTTGAAAAAGTTGGCGAGCTGCGAGATTGGCAAAAATGAGTTTGAACTGGCGATTTACTGCTAAAACTGGGTTATCGGTGCTGCTTAGAACGGTGTTTAATTGACTATGCGCAATTTCAAGTTCGTTAGTTAAGCGACGCAAGCGGTCAAATAACTGACCGTGTGAAATCGCAACGGCGGCTTGCGCCGCAAGCATTTCCATGAGATGCACATCTTCCATGCTCAAAAGCTTGTTATGACGCCCAGTAATGACCATCAAAACGCCGAGAACATCACTGGCATACATCAGTGGCACACATAAAACTGAGCCAAAAGTATCACGGGCTAATGGTAAATCGGGCGCGCCCTTCCAATCGCGGCGATAATTGGTCACGAGAACGGATTCATGGG
>WGEI01000518.1 GCA_015492875.1 Anaerolineae bacterium
CTGTAGTAACACCCATTTCCAGGGCGCGGGCTAGCACCATAGCGCTGGCACGGTCTTTGAGAGAGGCTGTAGGGTTTAAGCCATCATCTTTAATTTGAACAGAACGTATGCCAAAGTATTCTGCAATACGCGGCGCAGCGTAAAGTGGCGTCATCCCTACCCGCAATGGCGGCAATAGCGCAGCATCAGCCAGCGGCAATAAGGGTAGATAGCGCCACATAGACATATCACGAGACGCAGCAAGGGCGTCGCGGTCTAATTGCTGGCGCAAAGCATCATAATCATAAAGCACGTCAAGCGTCGCCACTTGCCCTATATCGGCATTGAAATAAAGCGCGGCATCTGGGGCAAAATCTCGCCCGCTAATGGTACAGCGCAGCGTTTTAATCGTCGCCATATGCCCTATCCCGGTACGATATGCGTGCCCGTCTCGCCACGCATCGCCCGCGCCAAATTGTGCGGGTTGGTGATGATGGCTTGAGGGCCGCCATTTTGGACAAAATCCATAGCAGCTTCAATCTTAGGTAACATGCTACCGGGTGCAAAGTGGCCTTCTACCATGTATTGGCGCGCTTCTTGCAGGGTCATTTTATCCAAGTCAACTTGATTAGGTTTGTTAAAGTTCAATGATACTTTTTCAACACCTGTCGAGATAATGAACAAATCTGCCCGCAAGGTTTGCGCCAAAAGGCTACTGGCACGGTCTTTGTCAATCACGGCGTAAACACCACGTAAGCTACCCACTTCGTTACGCACAACGGGAATACCGCCACCACCGCAAGCAATGACGACATACCCACTGAGCATAAGCGCCTGTATTGCATTGATTTCTTGTATGGATTCGGGTTTAGGCGATGGCACAACACGCCGCCAACCGCGCCCAGCATCTTCCATCACTTGCCAGCCTTCAGTCTCGTATTTTCGGGCTTCTTCTTCGGTGAGAAAGCTCCCAATTGGCTTGGTGGGGTTTTGAAAGGCGGGGTCATCTGGGTTAACGCGCACCTGCGTCACCACAGTGGCCACTGTCCGATTGATGCCAAGACGGCGCAATGAGTTATCAAGTGCCTGCTGAATCATATAGCCAATACTGCCTTGTGTATCGGCAACAATTAAATCTAATGGTACTTCATGAACGCCTTCTTTGGCCGCGATTTCACTGCGACGCAGTAAGAAGCCAACCTGTGGGCCATTGCCATGCGTGACAACGACATGCCAACCACCTGCGACCATAGCGGCAATATGGCGGCAAGTATCGCGCACTGCATCCCACTGATGGGTGACTTCTGGGCGTTTTGGGTCTTCGATAAGAGAGTTGCCGCCAATGGCGACAATAGCGAGTTTCTCAATCATGGGCATACTCTTATAACCATCCTAAGTTGAGCGACTATCGAGAGAATAGGCCGCCAGCACCGCAAAATTGCCGACGGCACATGTTAAATACATCTAACGCATGGTCAAAGCCATAGCCGCCTTTTGTACATGGAGGCGATTTTCTGCCTCATCATAGACAACGCTCTGGAAACCATCAATGACCGAGTCGGTCACTTCGATATTGCGGTCTGCTGGCAAGCAGTGCATATAGATGGCGTGTTCGGCAGCTAAAGCCATACGGCGGTCATCGGTAATCCAATCGGTATATTTTTGGCCAATCCGTGCGGATTCTTCGGGGTCTTCTGTGGTTAACATCGCCCCCCACGATTTGGGATAGACGACATCAGCCCCCTTAAAGCCTTCATCGAAATCTTCAAAAATTTCAAATGAGCCGCCACTGCGCTTCGCATTATCTCGCGCTTGTTCCACAATATCGGGCATCAGTTTATACTCTGGGGGACGGGTAAGGCGCACGTTCATACCAAAGCGGCTCATCAGCAGAATAAGGCTTTGGGGCACAGAGATGGGCTTTTGATAGCTGGAAGCATATGCCCAAGATACGTTAATGGTCTTCCCCCGCAGGTCGCGCCCAAACTTCTCCATGATGGTCATGAGGTCGGCCAAAATCTGGAATGGGTGATAGACATCGCACTGCATATTGAGGACAGGCACACGGCTAGCGGCTGCGACATCACGGATATATTGATTGCCCACTTTCCAATCGCATTGGCGGATAGCAATACCATCGCAATAGCGCCCAATGATTTCGCCAATTTCTTTGGCTGTATCGCCGTGACTAATTTGGGTGGTGGTATGGTCGATAAATTGGGCATGGCCGCCTAATTGCGCCATCCCCGCCTCAAAACTGGTGCGGGTACGGGTACTGGTGAAGAAGAATAGCATCGCCAGCACCTTATCACGCAAGTAAGCATGGGGTTCGCCAAGTGCGCGTTTGCGCTTCAAATCCCAAGCGACATCTAACAGTGTTTCAATTTCTTCTTTTGACCATTCTTGTGTTGTTATCAGGTCACGACCGCGCAAATCTGTTTGCATGATTTACCCTCCAAGTTCATTACGATGTAAGGTTGCTACTCCCCGATTAGGGGGCGTCATCTGTTCGAGGCTCTTCACCTGCTAAAAGAGCGCGTATCTTATCGTACAACTCTTGCGAAAAGACGAAGATACCCGTGCTTTCGGCGGCGATTGAGCCATCGGGTAAAACAATTTTGGCGCAGGTATAGGTCTTACGTCCTTCAGTTTTGGTCACCTGACCGCGAAGCAGCACTTCTACCCCTAGCGGAACAGGCGCTTTATAGTCCACTGTGATGGTGGCTGATAAGCCAGGCCGACCAATAGCAAAACAAGCCGAACCCATAGCCTCATCTAGAACAGCGGCCAGCGCACCACCGTGAACATGGCCGGGTGGTCCTTCTTTTTCAAGCCCAAAGACCACTCGTGCTTGAATAGAGTTATCGTCCAGTCTTTGAAATTCAACACCAAAACCAGCAGGTGGTGGCGCTGTCATAAATCTTGAGCCAGTAAACTGCTTGGGCATGAGTGCACCTATGGTAATAGAGATGGCAATAAGGCGTAAAACTCTGTCGCCCGAACGACATCATCAAGCGGAACTTGGTCAAGGACTGTGTGCGCATGTACCTCATCGCCGGGGCCAAAGCCAATGCTGGGAATACCGGCCTTACCAGCCCAATAAATCCCATTGG
>WGEI01000519.1 GCA_015492875.1 Anaerolineae bacterium
CTACGAACAAGCTGTCAGGCAATGTGGCAGAGATGTTCACGGCGTTGAGCGATGCCGCCCCATTGATCAGACAAATAAGCAGCGCGTGCTTTAGCGACAGACCGCGCACTATCGAGATTCCAGCGTGCGCCAGAGACTTTCAAACGCTGCGATGCAATCTGCTTGACGGCACTTTCAATGGTTCCCGACCCAATTTGATAACCCTGTTTGCGGTAGTGCTCATAATTCATCCGATGTTGGTTGTTGGTGTAGTAGGTCACGGCTTGTTGAGCCGCATCCTCTTTGGCAGGTAACTCGGATTGAATATGTTCTGCACAGGCATTGATGACGGTTTCTAGGTCACCGTGCCAGAGGGCATCACGCACCTGCTCAAGCCATTGCTGCTGTTGGATTTTGTCGTCAAAGGCTTGTTTGGCAACGGGCATCAGGTATTCATAAGCATGAAACCAGTCAATGATCTGAATGGCATTGGGAAAATGCAGATCGACCAATTCCCAAATCCACTGCGCACCATCACTAACAATAATCAGTTCTGCTCCGTCTTCTGCTCCGCGTGCAACCCCAGTTGCCCAGAACAAGTCACCAAAATCTTCTGCTGGACAAATGTCGGTATAGTAGCTGATGTCATAGGCATGAATGGTCCATTCATCATTGGGTTTGCTCGGTGGCACTCCACGCGCTTGATACCATGCCCCGACCTTGACCTCACGCCAGGGCTGTTCTTCGCCTTTGGGCGCACGGGTTCGCACTCTGCCACCATCGATACTGCCATACAAACGCAAGGGTGTGACACGCGGTTTCTTGCCTGAGTATGCCGCTTCCAGTTGTTCTTGCTCAACTTCGTGTACCGCCTCACCGTAAGCTTGGGTCGCTTTATCAATGCTCTGGTCACTCACACTCACCAGCGTCAACGCCTCAAATAACGTACTCGCTTGAGCGAAAGGCAGATGAACCCCAATTTGTGCCAACAAGTTTTCCAGTTCAGCACTCATCTCATTGGGACGTAATCCCAGCGCCTCATCCATCGGATAGTGACGATGACCACTGTTCTCGCAGGCATACACCGCACGTTGATAACGGACTGTCCCAAACATCGTGTGCAAGTTTGCCTCGCGTCGCCGTTCATAGCCCGCTAACTCGTCACACTGACTGCATTCCCAATCTGATGCTGTGTAATGTCTTGAGAGCATACTCAACCATTCACTCAACCAAATTGCGCCTAATGTCTTCAAACCCGTCCGGATTTCACGCTCCATCTGGCTCAAACTTGTAACATCTTGGGCATGGTCTTCAATCTCATCTCGCAACATCTCTTTAAAACCGATAAGATTCATCATGATGAAGTTCCTTTATGGCTTTTAGCTCTTCACTTTTAGTCTAAAGGACTTCATCTTTAATTTCCTGACGAGGCTTTCGTAGTCCCGATGGAAGGTATCATACTGCTATGAGACGCTTAATTTTACTTTCGCTCATATTCTTATGTGCCGTTATATCCTCAGCACAAATCAATACCGTGTTCATACAGGGCACATGCCCCTTTTATTTGCCTTCCAATGAAATCGCTGGAGAAACCATTCAATGCGGTATCGTCACCGTACCCCAACAGGCAGAAGGCGAGCAAAAGGCAGAAGCTCAATTAGCAGTTGTGGTGCTTAAAGCAATATCGCCAGAAGAGCAAACGCCTATTCTTTATTTAGCAGGTGGACCCGGAGAGAGTGGGTTATATGACTATACATTCTGGCTCTATCACCCCTTACGCCAACAACATGATATTGTGCTGGTTGATTTGCGAGGCACAGGCATTTCATCGCCCCAGCTTGTATGTACAACATGGGAAACAGATGTTTGTTATGACACATTGAGCGAAGTTGTTGACTTGAACACGTTTTCAACAACAGCATTGGCCGCAGATATTCCTATCATCATCGAAGCATTAGGATACGAACAAGTGCATCTTTACGCCATTTCATATGGGGCACAAATCGCCTTATCAGTTATGGAGCAAGCGCCGCATTTGGTCAAAAGCGCCATTTTTGACGCCCCATTGCCGCCAGCTATCAACCCCAATGCGCACATTGCCGCGAACTTCCTGCGGGCGCTGGAGGCGCTTATCAACGATTGTGCCGCTGATATGCTCTGTACAAACCTATACCCCAACTTAAAGCAAGCGTTAGAAGCTGCATATCAGCAAGTTCTAAGGGAGAGCCTGCCTTATGATGTTTACACATTGAACGATGTTGGGCTATTCGTTCATCTGCATAATCTCTTACGGCAAGGGTTGGTTGAATACATTCCTGCGATTATCTATGAAACACAAAATCGCCAAACAACAACGCTGGAATATGTATTGGGGTTGCCGTCTGTCGCATGGCCGGATGATATTTACACTGAAGCTATAGCCACTTATTTAGATAGACAAGGAAGCACAGAAGAAATCTTGGCGCTATGGGATGCCCTACCGCTATCTAACCGCCTCAGCATGGCACAAGATATGTTTTACAGGCAACTGAATGAATTCTCGCAAGGGCTTTACAATACGATTATGTGCCGCGAAATAGCGATACTCGATACCCCCGCCATATCCACGAACAGTAACTTCTCATCTGAGTTGACGCGCGCAATAACCACTATTTTCAAATGGGATGACATGCTTTGCCAATCATGGCTAGTTGAACGTGAAATCAGTTCAGTGGCATATATTCGCCCCACAACGCCAATTCTCATCCTCTATGGGCGCTATGACCCAACGTTGGAGCCAGAGTGGATTGAAATCTTCGCGCAATCACTACCCCAAAGCCTGCTCATTCAACATAACGGCGGGCACGGGCTGCGGTTAGAGCAGCAATGTATTTGGGAAAATATCGTCATGCCATTCTTAAATTCGCCAGAGAGCGCCATCACGCAAACCTGTGAGCAGCCATTAAATTGGTATATCCCCGAAAACTAGGGACGCCAATCCATAGGAATGTCAATAGCGTGGTCATCTGTGAGCTGGTATAGCGTTTCACCCCCTAAATTGACCAGATACATATCAATAAGGCCGTCTCTATTGCGTATCACAAGCAACATCTCGCCATCGGGTGACCAAACAGGCCAGCCAATCTGTTCAATCTCGGCCTGCACTTCGCACGCTGAGTTTATGACCTGTAGTGATAATTGCCCTTGATTTTGAGAGAAGAAAGCGAAAGATTGCCCATCCGGCGACCAATCACCCCAGAAAATTGCAACATGTTGTTGGGCTTGTGCTTGGCAACGGACGGATTGTGTTTCCACATCTAACATGGTTAACGTCCATTGGTCAGTGTCCTGTTCATCATCTTGCGCCCAATAGGAGAGCGTTTGTCCATCGGTTGACCAGCGAAGATAACGGAAACCTGTGGTGGGTGTATTAGCTGTTACAGGGCGATGCGCATCACCATTGGGAGAGACAAAGTAAATCTCTCGATTATCGCCCTGACGGTTGAGTACAATCCATTCACCATCAGGCGACCAAGCAGCATAACCGCTATTAGCTAGGGGGTAGAGCACGCCATCCAAATCAATCACCAGCGCCACACAATCAACAATTTCGCCACAGCGCGTGAATACTAGGCGTTGGCTATCTGCTGACCAGCTTGGCTCACCATTAATCACACCAGGGGTTAAACGATGGACATCCGTCCCATCGGATTGCATGATATATAAGCCATCACGCTCATCAGAGCCGCGTACAATGAAAGCGATATGCTGGCCATCGGGAGAAAACGCCGCCCACGTTTCGCTGAGGTCATTCTCCGTGAGGCGCTGTACTGCCTCGTCATTGGCCGACATAGCATAAAGCTCTGGAGAACCGTCACGGGTTGAAAGAAAGAGGATTGTGCCCGATGGGGAGGGCGCTTCATCCTGTGCCCGCCCGCTATAGATACTTAAAAGGCTCAACAACAGAACGAATACGTAACGCCACATCAATCGCGCTCCTATATGATGAATAGATGACGACATGATTATAAAGCGAACTCCTTACAAATTAAAAACTCGGCGGCCATAGCATAAGAGTGAAACACTGGGGTATAGTGGAGGCGTATTCAAAACCTAGAAAGGTAAGTTTATGAGTGTAAAAGCAGACGGTGAGCGTTTCCTCGCCGAAAATGCCAAACAGGAGGGCGTTCAGGTTACACCGAGCGGTTTGCAATATACAGTGATTCAGGAGAGGAACGGCCCCAAGCCAAGCGCTGCGGACGTTGTAGAAGTGCATTATCACGGCACATTCATCAATAATAAGACATTCGATAGCAGCTATAATCGCGGCCAACCCGCCACTTTCCCCCTTAACGGCGTCATTGCGGGCTGGACAGAGGGTTTGCAGCTGATGTCTGTTGGCTCTATCTATAAGTTCTTCATCCCGCCCCATTTGGCCTATGGGGAACGCGGTGTCCCTGGCGCCATTCCGCCCGATTCCGTGCTCATCTTCGAAGTTGAGCTATTGGCGATTAAATAATGCTTGATGATGGGCGCTTGTCTTTGATAAGCGCTTTTTTAATTTCTGAGAGGTTGTTGAAGGATTAAAACATATGCCCACTATTTTACGCACCCCCGACGAACGTTTCGCTAATCTCCCCGATTATCCCTTCGAACCCAACTATGTTGAGGTCAATGGATTGCGCGTGCACTATGTGGACGAGGGCGAAGGCGAAGATGTGATTTTGTGCTTACATGGCGAGCCAACATGGTCTTATCTCTATCGCAAAATGATACCGCCATTGGCGCAACACGCCCGCGTCATCGCGCCCGATTTCATAGGGTTTGGCCGTTCCGATAAGTTTGCTGAGATGGAAGCCTATACCTATCACATGCACCACGATGTACTGACGGGATTCATCGAAACATTAGACCTACAGCACATCACATTAGTTTGCCAAGATTGGGGTGGTGTATTGGGATTGCCCGTCGCCACCGAAATGCCAGAGCGTTTTGACCGTCTGGTGATTATGAACACTTTTTTGCCCACCGGAGAGATACCAGCGGGCGAGGCATTTTTGCGATGGCGCGCCTTTGCCGAAAAATTGGGCACAAAGCTCAACGTAGGACAGCTTATCAATATGACCATGCTCAATGGGGAATTGCCCCCAGAGGTCATCGCTGCTTATGACGCACCATTCCCAGAAGACCGCTATAAGGCAGGCGCAGCAATTTTCCCCTTACTTGTGCCGCTGACACCAGAAGACCCCGTCGCTGCAGAGATGAAAGCCGCGCAAGAGCGCTTGCGGACATGGCAAAAACCGGCATTGGTACTCTTTGCAGAGGCCGACCCCATTCTAGGGCGTGGTGGGGTTTACTTCCGCCGTTTAATCCCAACCGCGCGTGAACAGCCAAAAATCAACATAGAGGGCGCGGGGCACTTTTTGCAGGAAGAAAAAGGGGAAGAAATCGCCCAATATATTCTCGATTTTCTGGAGCGCATTTCATGAAACATTTACTCTTCATCTGGATCGTTGGAATTTTGACGCTGGCGACTGTTGCCCAAGAAGACCTGCAACCGCGCAGCTACCGTCTGGGGTTCACGCCCTTCCCCTATGACCTCACTATGGAAGCGGTTAACTTTGTCTACGACCATCTGGCAGAAGATGCCGATTTAGTGTTGCACCATTTTGATAACGGCATCCCCTGGCAAGAAGCGCTAGAGGATGCGCCTTTCCCCGATGCGCTCATGGAGGATTGGCGGGCGCGTAAGGCTTTTACGCCTGAAAACACGCCTATTCTTCTGTCGGTAACGCCAATTAGCATTACTCGTGATAGCCTCGCGCTTTACCGTGCAGAGCAAGAAGATATGCCATTGCCGCCACCGTGGGATGGCTATCGCTTTAATCATCCCGATGTGAAAGAGGCGTTCTATAACTACGTGAGGCGGGCAATTGACTTTTTTGACCCCGCCTATGTCGTTATGGGGATTGAGGCCAATTTGCTACTGACCAATGCGCCGCAACTATGGGAAGATTATGTGGAACTACATCAGGAAACCTACACTCGCCTCAAAGCAGATTATCCCGATTTACCGCTCATGGTGTCCGTAGTTGGTACGGCATATTTCGAAGCATATTCGCCAGAGTATGACGAAGCCGCACAACGGCAAGCGTGGCAAGAGCAGTTATATGACTATACTGACTATTTCGCCGTGTCATGGTATCCGTATATGTCGGCATTGATGACCAATGATGTGCCGGAAACGGTTTATGATGAACTATTCGCTTTAGCCGGAGATAAACCGATTGCCATTGCTGAATCGGGCTTTCCTGCGGAGGATTTAGTGCTAGCGGGTTTAGGCATTACAATGCCCAGTAGTGTCGAACAGCAAGCCAGTTACATGGCGGATTTACTGGCGCAAGCCGATGAGCACGAGTTCGTATTTTTGGTTAACTTTGTGCTACGGGATTACGACGCATTGTTTCAATACATTGAGGATAATGACCTCAACAGAATATGGCGAGATACAGGCCTATATGACGAAACAGGGCAAGCGCGACCAGCATTAGCCCTGTGGAAAGAGGCGCTTTCACGACCGTATAACGGGGATTCATAGTTAGAAAAAGGTGGGTATTGTTCGGTTTAGCGGATGTCAAGAGCAGGTTATGAAAATAATCTGAAAATAAACCGAAAATTATGTGAAAAAAGTCATCAATCTATTGAACCCCAATTGCAGTTATGCTATGGTGATAACGTAATGTTATACCTCTTCACTGCAGCATACATTGAGCATTGAAGCACTAATCACCCTTACAGACAGGGAACCATTGTAGCACGACAATGCACTGTTCCCAAATGAGGATTAAGTACCGGAGCCATTCCCACACTTCACCACAGATCGGCTCCGGTTTTTGTTTTTATTCGCCACTTACAATTAATGATTTGTTCATCTCGAAGCTGTGCCGCCTGTGGTAAACTGGCAGCATCTAGCTTAAGAAGATGTGAGAGTTGTTATGACCGAAGCAACGATGATTGAAGAACCTAAAACAGGGGCCGAAGAGGTTGTTTGGGATTTAACCCCCCTTTACCAAAACCCAGATGATCCCACGTTAGAAAGCGACATGCAGCGCCTGCAAGACATGGTCGCGCAATTTGTAGAGCAATATAAAGGGCGCGTCAGTGAGTTAAATGCAGAGGGACTGGTGCAAGCCCTAGAAGCATTAGAAGCCATTCATGATTTATCGGGGCGCATTAGTTCTTATGCGGTACTGCGCTTCACTGAAGACATGAATGATCCTGAACGTGGTGCATTCATGCAGAAGGTGAATGAGTTCGATTCTGAACTCACCCAGCAACTGGTCTTTTTCAACCTTGAGTGGAACGCTTTGGATGATGAGGTAGCGGCAAAACTATTAGAAGCGCCAGAGTTGGGCAAGTACCGCCATCACCTAGAGGCAGAGCGCCGCTATAAGCCATATCAATTGAGCGAAACGGAAGAGAAGTTGCTCATTGAAAAGGCCGTTACCGGGAAAAATGCGTGGTCACGCTTATTTGACCAAATTTCTGGCGCAATGCGCGTCGAATGGGAGGGCGAGCGTATCCCCCTCTCTGTTGCCCTTCCCAAACTGTATGATGAAAACCGCGAAGTGCGGCGGCGGGTGGCGAACGCCATCACCCAAACGCTGGAAGCGGATACAATGACGCTCACCTATATTTTCAACGTGCTAGCGGCAGATAAGGCTTCTGATGATAAGCTGCGCGGCTATCCTTCGTGGATTTCATCGCGGAACTTGGCCAACAAAGCGCCAGATTCTGTCGTAGAGGCGCTTATTAAAACAGTGACGGGGAGCTATGATATTGTCGCCCGTCACTACCGTTTGAAGCGCAAACTATTGGGATATGATGAGCTAAATGACTATGACCGCTATGCGCCATTGCCGATTGAAGGTAGCGAGAGCTTCTATACTTGGGAGCAAGCGCGCGATATTGTCCTTGATGCTTATCACGCCTTTTCGCCACAGATGGCGGATATTGCGCGCAAGTTCTTCGATGAAAAGTGGATTCATGCGCCAGTAAAGCCCGGTAAAAGCGGCGGGGCGTTCGCCCATCCAACCGTGCCCTCTGCCCATCCGTATGTGCTGACCAATTACACAGGCCAAGCGCGTGACGTGATGACATTGGCGCATGAATTGGGGCATGGCGTGCATATGTATCTCTCTGGTCAAGAGAATGGCTTGTTTGCCCTTTATACCCCGCTGACAACGGCAGAAACGGCATCAGTCTTTGGCGAGATGCTGGTCTTCCAAGATTTGATGCAAAAAGAACCTAGTGCTGCCGCACGGTTGAAGATGATGTTCCAGAAAATCGAAGATACTTTCGCCACCGTTTACCGCCAAGTGGCGATGAACCGCTTCGAAGAGGGTTACCATACTGCCCGCCGCCAACAAGGTGAACTGAGCACTGAACAGTTTAGCGCTATCTGGATGGAGACCCAGAAGGCGATGTTTGGCGATAGCGTCAACCTGCGTGATGAATATAGCATCTGGTGGAGCTACATTGGCCATTTCGTCAGCGTTCCCGGCTATGTTTACGCCTATGCCTTTGGCGAATTGCTGGTGCTGGCGCTATATAACCTCTATCGTGAGCAAGGTACAGACTTCGTGCCGAAGTATCTTGACCTGCTGGCTGCTGGAGATAGCGACTGGCCAGATAAACTGCTGGCGCGCGTTGGCGTGGATTTGAATGACCCGAATTTCTGGCAGGGTGGCGTTAAAGCGATTGAAGAACTGGTTGAGCAAGAAGAGGCATTAGCGCGCGAAGTATATCCGGAACTCTTCACCTAAATCGGTTCGACAATATCCACTCACCTACCTATGTGAAACGCGCTCTATTTTGGGGCGCGTTTCTTTTCTAAGCCCATTACTACCAAATTATGGTTATACTCTAGACGTTATCAGAAAAGGGTGGGTATATGACAGTGAATATCATCTATCTACACGGGTTTGCCTCTTCTCCACAATCGAAAAAAGCGCAAGATATGCAAAAGCGCTTGAAGCCTTATGACGTACACTTCATAGTGTCTGACTTAAATGTCCCCAGTTTCGAGCAATTGAGCTTCACAGCTATTCTGGAAAAAGTGGCGGAAACTGTGCGGGATTTACCTGAAGGGCCTGTTTATCTCATCGGCTCTAGTATGGGCGGTTCCGTCGCGTTGCACTTCGCCGACCGTTATCGCCATGCAGAAGCGGCACGAGTGGAGAAAATGATCCTCCTCGCGCCTGCCATCGATTTCTTCGCCAACCGCCAACGCCAATTGGGCGATAACTGGCTACAGCAATGGCAAGCGGCTGGAAGTATGCCGTTTTACCATTATGGCTATGAGGTAGAAAAACCAGTGCACTATGGCTTGGTTGAGGATTTGCAGCAATACGATGGCTATAGCGTCAAGTTAGATATACCTATACGCATCTATCATGGCCGCCATGATGATAGTGTAGATTGCCAGCAAAGTGAGCGCTATGCACAGGAAAATGACAATGTGGAGCTATGTATGCTCGATAGCGACCACACTTTACTTGACCAGACTGATGTGATTTTTGAGGGCGTCGTGGCGTTTTTTGGCCTGAGGGAATAAAACAATGAATGAAATAAAACAGCTGTACGCTATCGTACATGGGCGGGTTCAAGGTGTGAGTTTTCGCTACTATACTGTGCAAACAGCGCGCACATTGGGGCTGACTGGGTGGGTGCGCAATTTGCCTGATGGCACAGTTGAAGTTTTGGCAGAAGGCCCCTGCCCGCCCTTAGAGCAGTTATTGGCGTGGTTACATGAAGGTTCACCGAGCGCTGTAGTCAAACAAGTGCGCTATGAATGGCGCGACGCCAGCGGTGAATATCGTGATTTTCGTACGCGCTATTTTAATGACTAACGCCGCCGCAGATATTCCACTGTAGCCACCACCAACACGCCGACTTGCACCATAATAACAATCACCAACAACGGCGGCAATCCAGCCGCGCTTGGTGTGGGGGGCAACTCTTCCTGTGGCGGCAGCGTGGCCGTTGGCAGAATTGACACACGAATTGCGGGGGTGGGTGTGGCAGTGGACACAGGTTCAACAGCGACAAATGTCGACGGCGGAGGCAAGGTCATGGTGGGGGTAGGCGTAAATGTTGCGGTTGGGGGCAATGGCGTGGGTGTGGCGGTAGGCGGTTCGGGCGTTGGGGTATACGTACCATCAGCGGGGGGAATGAGGAATATCTCGCCAATTTCCAGCAAATCGTCTTCGGTCATGCCGTTAAGCGCTAGCAACATGGGAATATCATCCCAGCCATAGCCATACAAAATCGCAATATAACCGACGGTATCCCCCGGTTGTATCTGATGCTGGATATTGCCCCGCTCATCAATACCCACAACAAAGCTAGGTGGTGGCGCGGTTGGTTGTGATTGGGCATTACTGCCATTGCTGTTACTATTCGATGATGAGCGCGCAGGCAACGAGCCGCTGGGATTGCCAAACACCAGCACAAAGGCGTAGCGGCCATTGGCGGCGTAACTACCAATACCGATGTCGCTGTAATAAGTGCTTGTGAGGCCAGCATAGTGAATTGGTGAGTTCAGCCAGAATTGCCATGCAGAGTTTGGGGTGGCATCTGACCCCATGTAGATATTTTCGCCAACCCAGTTGGTGGGATAACCCGCGGCAAGGGCACGGTCTCTTGGCCCTGTGCCGTCAGAGCGGTAGTGGTCAATACTACCTGTCTCGGCCATCCACTGCGCTTGATTGCGGGCGGCAGCGCTGAGGGCGCTGTTCAATTGATAAGGCGGCAGCCCCAACGAAGTGCGCAAGCTGTTAATCCGCCCTAGCAGGTCGCTGACAACATCCTGCGCGGAGATGGGATTCGCAACGCTCAGCAATATACAGAGAATGGCGACATGAAGTATCCGTTTCATCATGCCGCCTATTCTATCATGCCGATTATGCTATGTAGATGACGCTTCACCTACGTTGGTGCACGCTCACAACGAGCGCACACTTTGCGCTAAAAACCACTCGCGCCATTCTGGATTGAGGGCGTCGCAAAGGGCGATTTCGCGTTTGATTTCTGGGGACATTTTGGGGGTGAGGCGCTGTTCGACAACTGTGGCAATTGTCCACTGGGCATAAGCACGCTCTAATAGGCGCACGGCTAACCCCGCCTGTACCTCCCCCTCTTCCAATACGCGCAAATACCAGCCGGCACAGCCGCAATCTATCACGCGCTGCAATATATCATCGCGTCCCCAGCGCAAATTGAGCTTACGGCAGGGCAAACGCGGCTGCGCTACTTGCACAACTGCCTCGCCGATAGCGTATATATCGCCGATGCAAACAGTGGTTTCGTCTTGGCCGCTGATGGTGAAATTCTCCCCGAAAG
>WGEI01000520.1 GCA_015492875.1 Anaerolineae bacterium
CCCCAGAAGTGCATGGCGTTGCCCCTGAAGGCACAATTATCCCCAATACGCCAATGCCGCGAGTAGGTGGGGCTATGACGGTTGAGGATGCTATGGAATTATTAGATGCGCTTCAGCAGGATTTGCACACGTTACGTGAGTTCCAAGAAGTCACGGTGACGCCTGATGCAGAAGGAGGCAAAGGGTGGTAAAGCGGCTGGGGGCATTAAGCGCGTTAGTGTTGTTCATGTTAGCGTTCAGCTTCATGGGATATGCGCAGGAAGTGCCTTTTGGCGCGGATTATTATGTCACTGCTGAGGTTGATAATCCGCAGCCTTATGTGGGGGAGCGTATGCTTTACACGATACGCTTCTATGATGCTATTTCGCCGCCGAGCCGCGTTGATTTGCCCGATTTTGCGACATTCTGGCGGGGCGAAAGCACGGCGACAACGCGCGCAGAAATCATTCACGGGCGACAATATCTCGTTAAAGAGCAAAGTATCGTTCTATTCCCCACTAGAGCGGGGATACAGGTGATTGAACCCACCATCATTGATATTCTGGAGACAAGCCTAAGAAGTGGGGCGCAATTGCAAACAGAATCAATCAGTATAAACGTGCGCCCATTACCAGAGAATGCGCCAACGGGTTTTAGTGGGCTGGTGGGGCAATTTGATGTCAGTTTCTCACTAGAACCAACGACGTTACAGGTTGGGGAAGCGGCTATTTTCAGTGTTTCGTTGCTGGGTGCGGGAAATTTGGCACAGGCCAGCCCCGCAGCGCCAGCATTACCGCAAGATGTATGGCGGGTAATTGAGCGACCGGCAAGTGACATTCAGCGGAATGGGCCACTACAATCGCGGCAATATAGCTGGATGCTTATCCCTTTACAAGCGGGAGAGCATGTATTACCTGCGCCTACGGTTGTGTATTTTGAGCCGCAAACGGAGAGTTACCGGATTGTCCCCGGCGAGCCGCAACGGATTGTTGTACGGGCGGCTGATGATGGCACTGTGGTTTTGAGTGCTGAGGCGGTGAACGTAGAAGCGGCAGCAGAGGGAGCGGCATTTACACCAGCGCTTAAGCCTATAAATAGCGTTCAATTTGGCGGGGGCGACAGCGGAGGCGGGGGCTGGTGGCTTTGGGTATTGCCCCCTATGATTGCTGGTGGCGCATTCATTTGGCGATACCAACAACGCAAAGATGCACAACGAAAACAGCAACAGGCGGCATGGTATGCGGCGCGCAAAGCGTTAGCGCAGGCCAAGAAAAAGCGGGCATATCATTATGTGCGACAAGCTATTTATCGCTATATCGAAATAAAAGCGCAAGGGAGAAAACCGTTAACACGGGAAGAGTTGGTCAATATTGTCTGTGAACATAGTGATAATCGCTTGGCACAGGCACTAAACACTTGTTTGCAACAAGCGGATATGGGTGATTTTTCGCCAAAAACACTCAATAAGAAGACCCCGCCGCAATCTCTCATTGAGCAAACGCGAAAGACACTGCAAGCGTTGGAGCAAACATGGCACGATTAGTCGGGTTGATAGTGATTTTGGGGTTATCTTTGGGCCTCATTGCGCAAGACGATAGCCAAATAATCGCAGCGGCAGAGCGCGCTTATATTCTGGGTGATTATGAGCAAGCAATCGCTTTATATGAGCAAGTCATTGCGCAAGGCGCGACAGATGGCGCTCTGTACTACAATCTCGGCAGTGCTTACTACATGGCAGAAAATTATGGGCGGGCGCTGGTAAATTATTTGCGG
Organism: Anaerolineae bacterium; assembly: GCA_015492875.1. Taxonomy (GTDB): domain Bacteria; phylum Chloroflexota; class Anaerolineae; order Aggregatilineales; family Phototrophicaceae; genus S146-30. The sequence goes on from WGEI01000520.1 coordinate 1,753, forward strand.
GCGCAAATGGTGATGCCACGAGATGGTGATTTGCAAAAAGCCATAGCGCGCATTCGCAGTGAACGGGTGGATTTGCAAGGCGATGATAGTGGATTTTTCGAGGGATTAGCCGCCATTACATTATCTAGCACAACACAGGATGAGCTAGAAGGTGGCACTTTTGCCTTGTGGACATTGTGGTTTATGTTATTAACTGTCCTTATCATCTATAGGCAGCGGGCGTGGCACAATGTGCTGTTGACGGGGCTAGGCTTAGTGGGGATAGCCGCCATTACCGGATTGGCGTTGACCGTAAGCCGCTGGTATGTTGAGACTTATACCCCACAAGCCGTTGTGATTGCAAAAGAAACTAGCGTTATGAGTGGACCAGATATGGACTATCTAGAGCACTTTGTGTTGCATAGTGGCGCAGAAGTACGCATTCACAATGTTGAAAATAGGTGGACATTGGTTCGCTTGCCAGACGGGCGGCGGGGATGGGTATGGGCGGAAGATATAGAGGCCGTTAATCCAGAGATTAACCAAGCCATTCATCAGCGGCCAGAATAAATAAAAAGCCCCCAATTGAGCGGGGGCTGGTCATGCGATTTGCTGAACTCACTTCAGTAAATCGGGAATTTCTTCGGGATTGCGGGCAACGCGCACGCCTGCATTTTGAAGCGCCTTGATTTTCTCTTCGGCAGTACCTTCCCCACCGGAGACAATCGCACCGGCGTGTCCCATACGCTTACCCGGAGGGGCACTTTGCCCAGCAATAAAGGCGGCAACGGGCTTCGTCATGTGCTTTTTGATATATTCAGCGGCGTCAATTTCTGCACGGCCACCAATTTCGCCAATAAGAACAACCTTCTCTGTGTCGGGGTCATTTTCGAACATTTCCAGCACATCGACAAAAGTCGTACCGATAACGGGGTCGCCGCCAATGCCGATGCAAGTGGTTTGGCCAAGACCTGCTTCGGTCAAGGCATAGACAACCTCATAGGTGAGTGTACCGCTTTTAGAGACGACGCCGACATTCCCCGGTGTGGCGATAGAGCCGGGCATGAAACCAACTTTCCCTACATCGGGCACTAATAAGCCGGGGCAGTTAGGGCCAATGAGGCGGCTATTGCTGGCTTTTACATACTGATAGGCCTTCATCATATCGTGAACGGGGATATGTTCTGTGAGCACGATGATGAGTTCGATACCGGCATCCACTGATTCGTAAATGGCATCAACAGCAGCGGCGGGTGGCACAATGACCATGTTGACGTTGGCGCCGGTGACCTCGCGGGCTTTTTTAACTGTATCGAAGATGGGCACAGTGCCCTCAAACCATTCACCGCCTTTGCCGGGACGGACACCACCAACAACGTTAGTGCCATATTCCATCATGAGTTTGGTGTGAAAGCTGCCCTGCTTACCAGTAATACCCTGAACAATAACTTTAGAGTTGCTATCAAACAGAATTGACATGATTACATCGCTCCCTTCGCAGCTTCAACGGCTTTTTGCGCGGCTTCTGTCAAGGTGCTGGCACTCACCAGATTGGGGATGTTGGCTTCATCGATAATTTGGCGGCCTTCTTTCGCATTTGTACCCTGTAGGCGAATAACCATCGGCACATCGGGCTTCACTTCTTCATATGCAACCAGTAAACCACGCGCTACATCGTCACAACGGGTAATGCCGCCGAAGATATTGATGAGAATAGACTTCACATTAGGGTCAGAGAGGATAATGCGCAGGGCAGCGGCCACTTTTTCTGGGCTGGCGCCGCCACCAATATCGAGGAAGTTCGCGGGGCCAATATCATCACCACCATATAACTTGGTCATGTCCATAGTGGTCATTGCCAAACCAGCGCCATTCACCATACACCCAATTTGGCCATCGAGTTTGACATAGCTGATGCCGGCTTCGCGGGCACGGGTTTCGGCTTCGGGTTCATCTTCGATATCGCGCATTTCGGCTAAATCTGGATGGCGGGGCAAAGCGCTATCATCAATAATCATCTTGCCATCAATCGCCAAAAGCTGCCCTTCATCGGTGATGACAAGCGGGTTAATTTCGGCCAATTCGGCGTCGCTAGCGAGATAGCATTGCCAAAGCGCCATGGCAATTTGGGTGAATTGCTTCCAATGGTCATAAGGCAGGTTAATGCCGCTAGCGATATTATTCACCTGATAAGCATGGAGGCCGAAACAGGGGTCAATATACTCTTTAACAATGGCTTCTGGCTTGGTGCGGGCGATTTCTTCAATTTCGACACCACCTTCCGAAGAGGCCATCATCACCGGCTTGCCGACGGCACGGTCGTTAGTAATACCGAGATAAATTTCTTGATTGAAACGCACGCCGGGGTCTACTAAAACTTTACGAACGGGGAGGCCTTTGATGGTTTTGCTGAGAATTTCGGCGGCTAAGTCACGCGCTTCCTCAGCGGACTTCGCCAGCTTCACACCGCCAGCTTTACCGCGACCGCCAACTAAAACTTGCGATTTGATGACAACAAAGCCACCTAATTCTTTAGCAATTTCATAGGCTTCTTTTGGTGTAGTGGCAACTTTGCCACGGGGAATCGGAATACCGAACTCGCCGAAGCGGAACTTGGATTGATACTCGTGCAGATTCAACGTAGTGCTCCTTAAATACAGCTTCAACTAACTGAAAATTGTTATACAGCAGCATAAGCAAAGGACCGAAGCAAATAGCGCCAAATACAGCCTTGCCGCGGCGATTAAAGCAGGTCAATCTCCTCGCTCGTAACTTGAACCTCAGGAAAAGCGCCATCAATCCAGCGCAAGACATCTTCAAGAACGCGCTGTGTATGGGCTGCCGAGTTGCTGACAGTGGTGAAAGAGATGCGGGCAAGTTGCCATTTATCTTGATACCCCACCTCGGCAGCGGCTACATTGAAGGTATTACGCATTCGGGTAAGTAAGGACTTGAGGATGCGGCGCTTATCTTTGAGCGACGACATACCAGGGAGATAAAGTTCAATCGTGCACAGACCTACTATTGAATTTGACATGGTCCGTTATACGTGCAGGCTGCATATTCCGTAAATTCAGTCCGCGCACCAGTATACGGCAGGTCTCAGCATTCGTGAATAGCAGAGATAAATCATCATGCATTTTGCCCAGCATAGCGAGCGTAGTGCAAACGTATGGTAAGAAATCTGCGCATATATGACTTTTGACTATGATAGAAAGTGAGTCCAATAGGAAAGGGGTGCTCTTATGCAAATAGGAAGGCGGTTATTTTTCACGCTATTAGGTCTAGTGCTAGCGTTAGCTGTGCTTGCTGGCGGGGTAGCCGGGCAAGCAACTGGCGCCCCATGGGAGGCGTGGCTATTTGCTCCCGACCCGGGCTATATGGTTAAAGTGGCCTCTGATGGCACGGTCTTGAGTGAATTTGCCCTACCGAGAACAACACGAGACACGTTATCAAATGGGGTTGCTGTGTCGCGGGATGGGCGATATATCGCTTATGTGATTTATCATGACCCTAGACCATCGGGAAGTCCAGACCCGTATCGCGTTGATTTGAGTTTGCAGGTTTACGATACAACAGTGAATAGTGTTGTCGCCAGTTATACGCGCTCAACCGACCCTGGCGATTATGTCAGCGATAGTTTCTCTTTTGGCAGTTCGCCAATGGTGTTTCATGAGAGCAATAGCGCGGTAGCGGTTGGCTTCGGGGTCAATGATATATGGGAATTGGTTGTGCTTGATATTCCAAGCAATAGTGTGGCGACACGATTAACTTCTGCGGATTTAGCGACGCATGGGTTATCCGTCAGTGGGGGCGCGATGAACCCGGTCGCGCAATCCTTCTCTGGCAATACGATTGATTTCTTAACGATTAACGTGGGAACGGAGGGGCTGGATATATATCCCAGTTTCACATGGAACATCGCCATGGGGCCAGTTGCAGCGGGCACTATTTACCATACGCTCGCAAATGATACATGGGCAGCAACGGGAGAAGTGGTTGAAACATACCAGGATTTCAATTGGCCTAATGCTGGTGGCGCATTCCCCTTCTTTCAAAAGAATGTGTTGAGTTACTATACGCTCGGTGGTAGCCCAACAGTCATTTATAATACGCCCAGCCACTCAATGAGCGCGCCCATCTTCATTCAAAATGGCGAGCGTATTGGCGTTCAATACTCTAACGAAGATGGCACTGATATAGGCTGGCATTTGATTGAGAAAAGTGGAACGTGGTTCTCATCACGTTCGGCAAGCCAACGCACAACATCATGGATGGGAACACCAGATGGCTTTGCTTATACATTTAGCGGGCCTGGCGGCGATACATTTCTATGGCATCTCAATACACGGTTAGATAGTATGCCAGATGACGCAGTTTGGGATTCAACGGCGCATCCAGGTGATTACTATCGATTGGTGTGGGTAGGTACGACAGGCCTCACCATTCCACCGGTAGCGATTACACCGATTGCGCCTATACCTGTCGTTACTGTACCGCCAATCGTGGTTGAACCCATTGTCACTGTACCCCCAATTGTGGTTCAGCCGATTGCGACTGTGCCGCCAATCGTGGTTCAGCCGATTGCGACTGTGCCATTAGTTAACGTGCCGCCAATTAATCTGCCTAATCAATCGCAGCAGGGTGCGTTGGCAGTTGGGGGGCAGGCGCAAATTTATACCACTGAAGGGGATATACTAAATATGCGAAGTGGGCCGGGCACCAATTACGATATCGTAGAGCGCTTACAAGCTGGCACATTGGTGACGCTCCTTGAAGGGCCAATGCAAAGCGGGAATTACACATGGTGGAGAGTACGAACAACGAGCGGTCAAGAGGGTTGGGTGATTGAAGGCTTGCCCGAAGATAATGGCTGGTTGCAAACGCTCATTCCCCTCCCCTGAAGCTTTAAGCATTAGCATTCAGAAGCTCATCATCATGATGGGCTTTTTTGTTTTCTCGGCAATTGTTGGCAGCCCTTGCGGCACAGGCTATACTTCTACAGGGTGTTGACAAACATAAATCTGAGTTTTCAGTTGTCCATTTAGCACAACGCTATATACTTAAGCTTATAAATGGCGCAAGAAAATACACAATTGGAGCCATCCTATGTACAAAACATTCATTCGACCATTTTTATTGTTGATAACCCTGCTGATGATAGGGAGCTTATTGAGCGCCTCTATCGTTGCACAAGAGAACTTATTGACAAATCCGGGTTTTGAAGCACCTTTTGTCGCCCATCCCGGAGAAGAGCCGAGAGAAGTCGCGCAAGGATGGGTGCCGTGGCATGTGCCCAGAACGGATGATATGCCCAGCTACCAAAACACACAGCCTAAATATAAAGAGGCGGCACCAGATACTTCTCGCATCCGCAGCGGCAACAATGCACAGCAATATTTTTCAATTTTTGAAGCTCATGATGGCGGCGTTTACCAACGGGTAACGGGCATTACGCCGGGCACTGAATTACGCTTCAGCGTCTATATTTATGTGTGGTCATCGACTTTTAATGACCCAGCTATCAGTGAAGACCCTGGTTCAGTCTTTGTACAAGTGGGGATTGACCCCACCGGAGGCACAAATGGCGAGAGTGATAATATCGTCTGGTCTACACCCGTAGAGCAATATGATGCTTACCGCGAATATTCGGTGATTGCAACTGCAGAGAGCAGCGCAGTGACTGTGTTTGTACGCTCACGGGTGGCGGGCTTCCCTGTTCAAAACACGCAAGTTAATTTAGATGATGCGGTACTTGCGCCAACAACAGGGGGGGATACGCCAGAGCCAGCGACAGACACACCTGAGCCAGTACAGCCAACTGATACATCTGAACCAGCAACTGACACGCCTGAGCCAACTGATACATCTGAACCAGCAACTGACACGCCTGAGCCAACTGATACATCTGAACCAGCGACTGACACGCCTGAGCCAGTGCAGCCAACTGATACG